>NZ_DJGL01000097.1:0-5646 GCF_002432735.1 Mesotoga sp. UBA5847
TCTGAAAATGCTTTCGCTTGTTTAGCTGTTTTCAGAAGATTAAGTGATAAACTCAAGAGTAATACAAAGACCCGCCGGGTCCAATGTAAGTGAATTAACCTACTTAAGTCCGTTTCATTAAGCCAATCTCACGGCACGGAATTCTTCTTGGAGAGAGAGATTCATACTTTGAAAGAAAATGGTCGTCTGAATTGTTTTGTTTGGCTTCCTCCCGAGCTCATAAGCCAGCTAACTAGTTAAGAGTATTCGCAAGAACTGCATAATTTGTGCTTTCACAAGAGTCGGTTTTGTTTGAAAATTCCAATGCTAAACCGATATTTTGACGCTTCAACATACGAGAATCTGCGTCTATATGATGACACAGAGACCGGTCGTATGATCATTTCCGAAACACATATTGCTAAGCAGTCCGGGTGGCATACTACAGGGCTTTCCATACCAAACTCCTAAAAACCTTGAACTCTTAGTTGCATGTAACCGAAAACAATACTTAGCAGAAGTGTTATCGCGCTTGAAGCCATGAAGATGGTGAGATACTTCAAGTTTTGACCCCTCTCCTTAACGTAGATTCTATAAGCGATCAGATTAGCTAGAGAGGCTATGATGGTGCCGCTACCTCCAATGTTTACGCCCAGAAGAAGGCCTTTGTAGCTCTCGGTAAACGACGAAAAAAGGATTGCGGTTGGCACGTTGCTGATAAACTGAGATATAAGAGCGGAGCTGGTCATTGTCCTTATTTCACCATTTGTTGCAGACTTCATCAGCGTGGCTATTATATCCATTCTGGAGATGTTGTCTATAAAGACAAAGAACAGCAAGAAAGTACCCAGCAAGAAGTAGTCAATCTTTTGAAAGAACCTTCTTTCAAGAATTATTGTAACTACCACAGTGAGTACAAGTCCTACTCTGAAGTCGATGATTCTGAATACTGAAAGCATAACAACAAGTAAGCACCCAATGAAAATACCAAGCTTTTGAGGTTCACGGATCTCCGAAGATGGAACATCGAAAGCAATTTTTCTCTTGGAGTTCAAAAGATTCATCACGAGAGTCCAGCATATTCCGAAAACAACAAATGGAAACATTAGCCTCGAGAATTCCAGGATACCAATCTTGTATTCTTCGAAAAGAAAGAGATTCTGCGGATTTCCTATCGGCGTCAGCGCGCTGCCAAGATTAGCAGCCTGACTCTGAATAATAACAATCCACATCGGATCGAATTTCGCCTTTTCGGCTATTATCATTGTGAGTGGAACGAGTGCGATAAGGGCAACGTCATTGGTAATCAAGGCGCCCATAAAAGCCGTAAGAACAACAATTACTGATCCAATGCTTCTGGAGCTTCTTAGATTGGAAAGCGATATAGTGGCTATCTTCTCCAGAACCCTGTATTCCTTAAGAGCCTGAACAACTATCATGAGGCTTAAGAGCTCGGCAATTACTCGCCAGTCAATGCTTTCAATACGAGGTGGAATAATTATTGATGTGATCAAAGCCAACAGCAGAGATATCCAGAACATCATCTCCTTCACGAGATGTCTCTTAATAAACCGCTTGTTCAATATAGTCTTATAAATAGCTCCTGAAATATTGGGCACTGAGAATGACCTCCGATCATCACCAGGGGAGATAATATCACCAAAGAAGCGATCAGATGAAGCATTTCATGCTAAATACAGGTAACTGCATTTATTCAAATCAAAGTACTTCGGGTTTCTTTCGATTCGCTACTCCCCATATGGTATCCACAAATGTCGAAAATCTCTTAAAATATAACTTCCAGTAATTGAATACGATAAGGCTTCAATGTGTAATATACTCAAAGGGGTCGATCGCGTTTATTGAGCTAAGAATGAGTTAGAGAGAATTTGTTTTTTTCCGGAGGGTAAGACGTTTGGCACGAAGAATTCATTCTAGACATTATGGACATGAATGGAATGTGGCCGCTGCGGTTCTCAGAGGCTGTAATACGAAGGAATTACTGAAAGAGTACTTCTCAGTGATGGAGAGAAGGTTCGGCATTTTCTTCGAGGTCTTCCCCTATGGCAAGAGGATGCACGAAACCAGGGATCTAGATTCATTTCTAGATTCGGCTATAGAAGACATGAAAGAGGATGGCTGGCTTATTCAGGACGGCAACAAATTTGAACTGACAGAAAGGGGAGAGTCTGAGGCAAGGAAGATGCTCGCCGAACTTCAGAATAGCGGCAGACTTCTGGAAAAAGCAACAAGAGCCGAAACAGTCTCGAGAGTAACGATAATCGTTCACTTCATCCTTGCTGCCTTGAAACTTCCTGCCGCTATTATTTCAGGCAGTGTCGGCCTTCTCAATGATTCATTCGACACTCTTTTGGACGGAATCTCAAGTATCTTGGTGTACTGGGGAGTGAAGAAAAACCATGAACATCTGGTCAGCCTCATTCTTCTATTATTTATGGGAGTAACTGGTGTCTTTTCATTGATAGAGGCTCTGTTCAGATTCATTTCCGGTGAGATCCCTTCTCCCGATCTCCTTACTTTTACTGCAGTGGCAATTTCGGGAATAGTCTGCGCTCTCTTGTGGTTCTATCAGAAGTACTCAGGTCTTAAGAATCGATCCTTCCCGCTGATTACCCAGTCGGCGGATTCAAGAAATCATGTTCTTGTAGCTTTGAGCGTAGCAATTGGCCTCATCGCATCTCTCATGAGGATTCCCTACGCTGACGCGATTGTAGGGTTAATTGTTTCCATTCTGATTCTCAAAGGGGCGGCAGAGTTACTGATAGATCTTATAAGATCTGCCAGAGGAGACGCCATCGACTTCGAAAGATATGGCTTTTCTCTCTTCAACAAGTTCAGAGCGAAGCAGCTAAAGCGCTGGTTCCTTTTCATGATCGATCAAGGGAAGATACAGACTCGCGATCAGCTCGAGTGCGAAGCAAAGGCATCTATGGCTTATCAAGATATAATGGGCCTAAATAGGGTCAGACTCCATTTTTCACACTAAACGAGAAATCAAAGATAAAAATCTGTGAGGGCATTTCTTAGGACAGAAAAGAAAGGTTAAGCGGAGCCCTTTAGTTAAATAGAGTCAGACTCCATTTTCACACTAAACGAGAAATCGAAGATGAAAGTCTGTGAGAGTGTTTCAAAGGACAGAAAAGCGAAATTAGGCAATCTCGTTCCTTACTGTTGAGAAAGCAGATTCTGAGTCAAACTCAGAATAACGTATTAAGTGTGTTCGGCATGATGGGAAGGGAGGACTTAAACTCCGTATCTAGAGATGAATACGAACGATCAACACTTCTACCAACCAATACCCTGTACGCGCGCGTCGGGCTCATGGGTGGTGCGTTGTGAGTCATGGGTGATGTGTAAGACCATTAGAGAAGGCTCTTTTCGGAGGATGCTGAACGGTTCTTTCCGCTCTTTCGAAGGATGGGTCCATGCTCCGGGACAACCAAGGACGGCTTTTTCGCTCTTCTCGCCAAAAAATGGAGGCCCTATTTACCATGCCCCTTATCAGAGATTCAAAAGTTATGGCTCATTTATGGCTCATTTATGGCTCACCTATGACTCATTATGGCTCACCAGAGTGTAATATGAGGTTTTTTTGCTCTTTCCTTTCTGATCAAGAACGCGCTTTTCAACAAGATCAGCAAGGTCTCTTGTCGCAGTTGCTTTTGAGACTTTTGTGAGTTCTCTACACTGTTCATTGGTAATGCTTCCGTTTTTCATTACAAATTCTACTATTTGTTGCTGCCTTGGCGTAAGCCCCGGTATCTGCAGTTCACTTTTGTAGGATGTGTTGAAGAAACTTACCGAAAAGCCTCCTGATTCTTCCCTGAATATTGGATCAGGGAGTTTATGTGCTCTGCATTCTTCCATCATCAAAATCGTTCCTCTCCCCCAAGTCTCTATCAAACCTGCCTTGAAGAAGACATCTGCCAGTAGTTCATTTCTTGGCTGGGAAACGTGATTCTTCAAAAGATCCTCAATCGATATTCCGTTTGGAAGACCACCGTTATTCCAAAGAACCAATCTGTTAGGAAAAACCTTTATCTGGGTATGATAAGCTGAATAATCTCTATGAACAACAGCATTTGTTATGGCCTCTCGCAATGCTTTCTCTGGATAGACCATTTCGTCCTTTCTGTAAATACCGTCGTAAGAAACACTCGACAAGATATACTTTGTTCTTAGCAACGCCAAAGCCTCTTCAACCTGGACAAAAAGATTCCCATTGACATCATCGGTCCTGATAAGGTTGGTATCATTAGTAAATGCACCGATCCTCAGAAAGGCCCCAGGAAAAAACCTTCGCGGCTCTTTACCGAAAAGCAATACTGCTGCACGGTTGAGTCTTCCATCAGTGACAAGATTTAGTTTTTTAAGCAAATCTATTGGCCCTTCTGTCCGGGAAGCAAACGGCAACCGCTTTTCTGACAGAACTTTAAATCTTTCGATAGTAGATTCATCCAGATCGTTCATTGATGAATTACTTGTGATTTGAGAGTCCCATGTCCTACCCGATCGCGCAAGAAGGAATGACTCTAGTTCTCTTCCTGTAAGTTCTTGTGTAGTGCTTCCGCTTCTCACGTAAAAAGATCCCCTAAACGATATTGAACTCTCTGAGGGATGGACCTCAACAACAATCAACTCTTTGCCACTTTCTGATTGTAGCGAGACCCTTGGAATTATCCCGAGGTAATTTCTTACCTTATTCGGAATATCCTCAAGAAGTTTGTCTGCTCTACTAACACCAACGGGTATACCAGAATCGTTCAAGCCAATAATCAACCTACCTCCATCGGTATTCGCAAAAGCGCAAAGGGTTTTCATATATTCGTCTCGCCAGTCAATTTTGAATTCAACTAGTTCGTTCTCTTTTTTCAAAACTCTTCACCCTTAGTAAGTTTTGTCTTTCTGAGAAGATTTTAGCATTCAACAACCTTCTCAGTATAAGCCAGCAATCTAATTGCTTCCATCTCAAGTATCTAGCATCAGTCGTACGTGAAAAACATGAATTCTTTTCCTACATACTATAGGAGAATAACTCAACTTTGAAAGTGAAATGGTCTTTACCCTTAGAAAATCAGTAGGAAATTAAATAGGGACTCGATTTTTCAGTGCCGTTGCTGTTGGTTGGTCAGGAGCAAAGAAGAGTAGCTTGACCTAGTTCATCGAGAAGCAAACGAGATTCACTGATCAGAACGCGCGATTTGTCAGTTGACTTGATCCTCAAACAACCAGGGTCAAACTCGATTACTCGCCTCCGGATGCATTTTTTTAAGTGCGGAAATAGGTTGGTTCGTTTTTCTTGCCAGAAAATATCTTGCGAAACGACGCGACAAATCGCCTCTCCCTTTTGATAAAGAACCGGGAGATTTCACGGAACTACCAAGATATTTCATTAAACACAATGCTCTTGCGCAAATCACCTGACGAAGCCAGAGATTCGGATTAATAAGGCGATGATATAATCACATTGAAAGGGGGCGATCTAATGGATACACGTCAGCTCCTGAGAAAGGAAATAGAAACCATACCCGATACTCTCTTAGAAGAAATCCTTCGGTTTGTGAAGGCATTGAAAGAAAGGAATCTGCCTGCCTTAAGTTGCGAGCTGCTGGATGCTTCAGAGTCGGCTCTTGCCAGGGATTGGCT
>NZ_DJGL01000069.1:0-177997 GCF_002432735.1 Mesotoga sp. UBA5847
GTGGCAGGAGTGCAGTCTAGGTTGTTTTCCAGATAGCTTCTATTGAAGATACATCTATGTATTCTATTCCTGCAGCCGTGCAAACACCGTCCATGGTAATATCGTTCCCAATCATCACGCAGTTCTTTGCCTCGAGGTTATTTATCTCAAGAATCTCACGATAGTATCTAACATCGGGTTTCACATAATGAGAGTTTTCCATTGTAGTTACATAATCGATGAATCCGCTTTCTAATCCTACCCACTGTAATCTTTTGTTAATAGCCTTCTCGGGGAATATCGGATTTGTGGCGATAATAATCTCGCTTCCTGCCCTTTTCAGGTTTTTAAGTGACTTAACAACCCTTTCGCGCGGTACAATCAGTTCCCGAAGCCTGTTGTACTCACTGTCATAGAAGCCGTTGAAGAACAGTTCATACCATTTCCTGTCACACTGCCCCATAGAATCGGTAAAATTCTCCATGAAATGATCGTAGTTATTTATGAGTCCGTCTCTTTCACCGAAAAGACTCTTCAGCGATGTGTGCAGGGATGCCATAAATCTTTCGAAATCGACTCTACCCTCAGCAAAGTCTGCTATTAGCTGAAAATAACGTCTGGCAAAATCCTCGTCAGAAACAGAACTTAGCGTCCCATCAAGATCAAACAGATATGTTGTTAACCTTTTCAAATCTCCACTCCTATCGCAAGTCCCTTTTTCGCAAATGCCTGTAAGAAATCACAATTTCCGGCAGTCCCTATAGAAACATTTCACATTTCAAGATTATCATGATCGGACATATACTGCCAGACCTTCCACCTTGACAGTGAAGATCTCTTCACTTTCAGTTCAGACATTGACCCGGCAAGACCAGCAAGAATAGAGGATAATGAACAGAGCTCTTCGCTGAGCAAGCAGAAGTGAGTGACACAGTCAAGAGACGGGTAACTTCATGCTCTCAGATAATGGCATCATCACTCTTTCTGAGCAATATAGGAGAAGAGTCCCTTCAACATAAGACTCAAGTACACGTAACAAATGTTACCGAGTAAAGCTGTCACTTTTGGTAGAGTATTAATGAACAAACGGGAGGTGTCGATATGGGAAGGAAGATTACAGATGGTGTAACTTGGGTCGGCAAGATCGATTGGGAACTTAAGAAGTTTCACGGAGAAGATTATTCGACTCACAGAGGGTCAAGTTACAACTCTTACCTAATAAGGGACGAGAAGACAGCCCTGATAGATACAGTATGGGCACCCTTTGCAGAGGAATTTGTGGAGAACCTGAAGAAGGAGATTGATCTGTCCGAGATTGACTATGTCATTGCGAACCATGGGGAGATTGATCACAGCGGCGGTCTCGTTGCACTAATGAGAGAGATTCCAGACACGCCAATCTACTGCACGGCTAATGCGGTGAAGTCTCTTAAAGGGCAGTTCCATAAGGACTGGAATTTCGTGACAGTGAAGACGGGCGACACTCTCACTCTCGGCAAGAAGACCTTAACCTTTGTGGAAGCGCCTATGCTTCACTGGCCAGATTCAATGTTTGAGTACCTGGATGGTGACGCGATTCTTTTCAGCAACGACGCATTTGGACAGCACTACGCCACAGAGCTTCTGTACAACGATCTTGTGGATCAAGCCGAGCTGTATCAAGAGGCAGTGAAGTATTATGCCAACATTTTAACTCCTTTCAGCAAGCTCGTAATAAGAAAGATAGAAGAAGTTCTTTCCTTCAATTTACCGGTGAACATGATATGCCCTAGCCATGGGATTATCTGGAGAGAAGATCCGACACAGATAGTCAAAAAGTATCTGCAGTGGGCAAACGACTACCAGGAAGATCAGGTGACTATCGTTTACGATACTATGTGGGAAGGCACGAAGATGATGGCTGAAGCCATTGCCGATGGTATAGGCAGAGTAAGCAAAAACACGGCTTTGAAACTCTACAACGCTGGAAAAACAGACAAAAACGACATTGTAACAGAGATATTCAAGTCGAAGGCTGTTCTCTTTGGCTCTCCGACAGTCAATAAGGGAATCCTCGCACCTCTTTCCGGCATGCTTCATGAAGTGAAGGGGCTGGCTTTTAAGAACAAGAAGGCAGCGGTGTTCGGCACTTATGGATGGAGTGGAGAATCAGTAGAAGTCCTGGGAAAGATGGTTGAAGAAGCCGGATTTGAAGTAGTCCAGGCTGGCCTGAAGAAAATGTGGTCCCCCGACGACGCAAACTTGACCGACTGCAGAGAGTTCGGTTCTGAATTTGCTTCTATGCTCTGATATGCCCCTAAGCTTTGAGTAGTGTTCTCAATTTGTGAAATGTTTCGTCTTCCAGGAGGTAGTAAGATTTTTTCAGTGCCGCCTCCTGGTATGCTTCTAGAAATGCGACTGTGCCGCCAACTGTCTCCACAAGTCTTTTCTTGCCTACCTCTTTCTTTGTTTCCATGGCCATTTTCATCCCCACCGGAACCAAACTACCGATACCGAACCAACTTCTCTCCATAATCATTCTAGCTTCATCGTCGGAAATACTCTTCTGCACAAGACTAAGGAAGACTTCCTGAAGCAACTCGAGATGTTTCTCAAAACCTTCCATGACTTTCGATCTCGACAGTGCAACACGTCTCATCGCAGGTATCTTAGATGAATCACTAACAAAGTTCGCTATTCCTTCGCACTCCACACTCACATATCTCTACACGAGCTGATCAAGAGGAGTCTCGTCAAACACAATCCTTTCGTCAGTGATAGAGTTTCTTCCGATGTGTTTCGTGAGCCAGAACTTACTCAATCGCATCGAAACCTATATCCAGGGCAAAAACAGGATCGAACTAGACTCCCCTATGATCGGCATTCGCATTGTAAGGCATCGGAATGAGATAGACGTTAAAACCCTCAAAGGACGCTTGATCCGGAAGGTACATCTTCGCCTTTGAGATGGCTGAAGATCTTATCTTTGATTCGTTTTTCACAATTAGATCCAGAAAGACCCTCAACTCGGGCCTTCTCTCCCTGATCTTGTCCAACTATGAGCTCTGTGCAATCCTTCGAAAGACCCGAAAGATCCTCCCTCCGGGAAATGGCAGCAAGCAAGCATTCCTTTGCCTCCGAAGCGTGCACACGAAACTGTGTAAACATCTTCGAAAGAGGTGAATCGAGAACCTTACTCGCTTTCTCCTCGCAAGAACCTCTACCGGAATCTACCAGATCAATAAGAGCGAAGATCTCCTCTGCATGAAGCCAGCTCACTTGAATCCCTCGTGAAGTCGTCAATAGGCAAGAGATACTATACCATCAATCTTGGCGAGGCATAGAAGCTGACGGGTCAGTCCCACACCTCTGTATACCTGAAACAATGCACTAAGTGATCGTTCACCAACCCGGTTGCCTGCATAAGAGCATAGACGATTGTCGGCCCAACGAAAGTAAATCCGCGCTGTTTGAGTGAGCGAGATATCTCAGCGGACTTTTCGGTGAGAGGCGGAATCTCAGAAAGACTTTCCCATTTGTTGACTATAGGTCTATTTCCGACAAAACCCCAGATGTAAGTATCGAAAGCGCCAAATTCAGCTTCAATCTCTAAAAATCTCTTTGCGTTGTTTATTGCCGATTCAATCTTTCTCCTGTTCCTGATTATACCCGCGTTCTTGAACAACTCTTCGACTTCGCCACTTCCAAAATCAGCCACCACCCGAGGAACGAATCCAGCAAAGGCTTCTCTATAGCTCTCTCGCTTTTTGAGCACAGTGTGCCAATTAAGGCCAGCCTGGGCCCCTTCAAGAATTAAGAACTCAAACCACTTCTTGTCGTCATGAACTGGAACTCCCCATTCTCTATCATGATATTCAATATACAATTCGTCTACTTCCGACCATGGACAGCGTTCAATTTCCGAAATAGTAATCACTCCGTCACCCAAATACTTTTTCCAAATGACTCGGCTGGGGCATCTGTTGAAGATTCACGCCAAGAAGAGAAGAGATCATTTTCATGTGATCATCTAGTTTTTGAAAGAACAGGTTCATCTATCTATACATATTCACCTTCTGAATCGAATATCTCCCCGACAACCGCTTTGGCCTGTTCGTAGGATTTCGTTCTAGGATCTCTCAACAGTATTTCGATTATGAGTTCGGGATTTCTTTCGTTGAATGCCTCAAGTGCCCACTCCATTCTCAGTATTCTTGGTTTCAGATACCATTGAACAACTCTCTCAGGCAAGGCAGGTTCAATCTCTTCTATATGGATTCCATCACTATCGACGATTGCCGGAACTTCAACGGCAACATCGTCATCAATCCCTTTAATCGCACCCTGATTAAGAGTGTTGACAATGAATCTCGCAGAGTTTCCGTTGACAATCGCATCGATAAAAGGTATATGCTGCTCACCGCTCATTGAGTTTCTATCATATAGTTGGGCAGCTTCTCTTGCGAAATCCCCCGAAAGACCTTTCGATCCCTCGATTATTAGCTTCTCCAGACTCGCTCCGGGGAACTGTTCGATAGCTTTCGAAAGAGCTAGGGTTGCGTTCGTGACTTCACCCAGCTGCTCCTTGTACCACTTCCATCCCAGTTCTGAGTCGGGACTTCCCCACGGACTTCCATACCACTTCTCCAGAGTATCTTGATCATAATGGTACTTCCAGCCGCTGTTTCGAACCGTATCTCCAATAGGAACCAGACCATAGAATGAATACATGTCAATCGTCGCGGGAGACATCTGAATATTGAAAGGATTAGACGGCCTGAACTCACTCGCATCGAATTTCGAAGCGTATTTCTCGAATAATGGATACAAGTCCTCTCCTCTTCTTCTAAACCTATTGAGCCATATTCCGTGGTTGACACCGGCAACCTGCCAGTCTAATTCATCTTTGTGAACACCAAGGGTCTCTGCAACTTCCATAACATCGTAATGACCGTGACAGAATCCGATCATTCTGATCTTTGATTTTCTTCTTATGAGCGTGGTCCCTTCGAATACCGGGTTAGCCGCCTGAAGCATCCATGCTTCCGGCGCCAGTCTTTCCATTGTCTCGGCAATCTTCAAAAAGAACGAAAGCTGATTCCAATTTGTCAGTGTGTAGTAGTCTGAAACCATGTTGAATTCCTGTGTGTCTATCCCTCTATAGTAACCATGCTTCTCTCCGATGGCCCTGATTCTGTCCAGGAATCCGTGTCCACCTACTAGAGCCGTATTAATCACGAAGTCGCTTCCCGCGACCGCTTCTTCTAGCTCCGTTGTCTTCGAAAACTTGAGATCAGTTTTCATCTCTTCAGCTAATTTCGAGGCTAGAACATGCACCGCTTCAAGTCTTCCCTCATCAATGTCCATTAGAGTTACCTTGCTTTTGTGAAGTCCCTTTGTCTTGCAAATATCGCTCACTAGCCTAAGCGAAAACACTGCGCTTCCTGCACCTATTATGCAGATATTCACTGCAGACAAACCAATCCCTCCCAGTCGTCGTTTAGTAAATGATACCACTAATTTACTGCTGCTCAGAAACTCGAGACCATGTAGACAACTTATGGACAGTTAAACAAACAAATGCGTCGCTCAGTCAAATTGCTGTACATGTTCCAGAAAGACGTGTCTCATTCAGGACCTTTTGGAACCTTTTTCAAAGCAAATGCTTATTGCAATATTAACCGTAGTATAATATCTAGTGAGCTGTACTCGGTTTGAGGGACGAAGAAGACTATCAATCGGCTTTATGCCGAATAACAGGGGGTGTTTAGATGAAAAAGTGTTTGTTGGCAGTTCTTCTTTTGTCCGTAAGTCTGCTTTTTTCTTCGGGAAGTGTTGAGATCTTCAGCTGGTGGACCGGAGGAGGGGAAGAGGAAGGACTAGCTGCAATCTACGATGTCTTCAAAGCGAAGTATCCAGACGTAGAGATAATCAACGCAACGGTTGCCGGCGGAGCAGGAACGAATGCTAAGGCAGTCTTGAAGACCAGAATGCTCGGTGGTAATCCTCCCGATTCATTCCAGGTCCATGGGGGCATGGAGTTGATCGACACGTACGTTGTTACGGGAATGATGGAACCTCTTACCGCTATTCTAGAAAGCTGGGGAATTCTTGACAAGTTCCCTGAGGACATTATGACCATCTGTAGCTACGAAGGCGAGGTTTACTCGATTCCTGTTAACGTGCACAGAGGAAACGTGGTCTTCATAAACAATGAAATCCTCCGCAAGGTGGGAATCGACGAAGTGCCTACCGATGTACCCGGCTTCCTTGAAGTATGTGCAAAGATTAAGGAAGCAGGGTATATACCCCTATCGCTAGGAGACAAGGACAAGTGGGAAGCTGGGCATCTCTTTGAGACGATCTTGCTTTCAACTCTCGGACCTGATGGTTATAATGGTTTGTGGAACGGCGCGACAAGCTTCAGTGACCCGGGGGTTGAAAGAGCAATAGTCGTGTTTGAAGAATTGATCAAGTATGTGAATGAAGATCATGCCGCTCTCACCTGGCAGGACGCAACAAGAATGGTCTTTGAAGGAAAGGCAGCGTTCAATGTAATGGGAGACTGGGCAGAAGGTTACCTGAAGACGCTTGGCTGGACACCGGGAGTAGAGTTCAGCTGGATGGCAGTTCCAGGAACAGAGGGCTCCTTCATGGTTGTTACGGATACTTTTGGACTGCCTATGAACGCACCAAACAGAGAGAATGCTCTCAAGTGGTTGGAAATTGTCGCTTCGGTAGAAGGGCAGGATGCCTTCAACCCGATAAAGGGTTCGATTCCGGCAAGACTCGATGCAGACAAGTCTCTCTATGATCCCTATCTCATCTGGTCGATGGAGGATTTCTCGACCAACGCTCTATGTCCCTCTATTGCCCATGGATCAGCCGCTCCGGAAGGGTTCGTAACGGAGTTGAACGATGCAGTGAACATCTTCATAACCACAAAGGACAGAGCGGCCTTGATGAGAGCAATGAAAAGTGCCGCTGAAGACTATATTGATTAATCCTTGTTAGTAGGGGCCTGCAAGTAGCAGGCCCCTTATTTGGGGGTGTTCTAAATCAAGAGGAAGACAAGACGTGGAATTATCTCCTTCCTGATTCTTTCACCAACATTCGCAGCAATAGGAATCTTCGTCTATTTTTTCATCGGTCAGACGATCAGAACATCTGTTTCCAACTGGAATAGTTTCGCGAGACTCCTTAAAGGCGAATTTGAATTTGTCGGATTAAGAAATTACTTGAGACTCTTCGAAGATCCGAGATTCCAGACGGATCTATGGAACACCCTGTATTTCACTCTATTCTTCATACTGGGATGCTTGATTCTAGGGATAATTCTTGCTGCACTCATCGATCGAAACCTCAAGGCATCCAGTATATTCAGAAACATATATCTCTTCCCGATGGCGCTATCGTTTGTAGTAACCGGTGCCGTCTGGAGATGGATATTCGCTCCTGGAATACTTCCAAATAGCCCTCAGGGCATGAACCTTCTTCTCGATATTGTTGGGCTCGATCTCTTGCAGTGGAAGTGGTTCACAAGTACGGAGAGCTTCCTGAACTTCAATGTTGCGCTTATTCCTGTAATAGTTGCCGCTGTCTGGCAAATGTCAGGATATACTATGGCAATGTACCTTGCAGGGTTGCGCGGAATATCGCAAGATCTGATCGAGGCAGCTGAAGTGGATGGAGCGACGGGCTGGCAGATCTTCTGGAGAATCAAATTTCCTATTCTCAGGCCGATCACTTTGAGTGCGATGATCATTCTCGGTCACATATCGTTGAAGATATTTGATCTGGTCTATGCGATGACCGGAAGCGGGCCAAACAACGTTACCGATATGCCTGCGCTGTATATGTTTGAAACGACTTTCAGAGCAAACAAATACGCAACTGGATCGGCAATAGCTATCATTATGCTCTTGTTGGTCGCCGTTGTAATTATCCCATATCTTGCCTCGGCTTTCAGAAAGGAGAAGAGGGTATGATCAAGAAAATCGTCACTTACATTCTTCTGGTTGTATTTGCATTGTTCTTTCTGATGCCAATCTATGTCCTTCTGGCGACAAGTCTCAAACCTCTCAGAGAAGTCGGCCTGGAGAAAATGTGGTTCCTGCCTAAGGAACCCTCTCTTGATGGCTTCGCAAAGGCTTTCAACCGTCTCGCTCCTAACCTGAGGAATTCATTCATTTTGGTGATTCCTGCAACGCTCTTATCAGCCATAATTGGCTCTATTAACGGTTACGTTTTATCGAAACTGAAATTCAGAGGTTCCGATTTGCTTTTCGCTCTAGTTCTCTTCGGGATGTTCATTCCTTATCAGAGTGTCCTTTTCCCTCTTATTCGTTTCCTGCAAGACATAGGTCTTTACGGCTCACTTTGGGGATTGATTTTGGTCCATGTAGTTTATGGATTGCCGATAACAACTTTGATCTTCCGCAATTACTACAGTGAAGTACCTACGGAGCTAATTGAAGCGGCTGGAATAGATGGCGCCGGTATATTCAGGACCTACCTGAAAGTTCTCTTTCCAATTTCTCTACCCGGCTTCGTAGTAGTTGTGATCTGGCAGTTCACTAATATCTGGAACGAGTTTCTCTTCGCGGTAACTGTAACGAGTGATCCCACAAAGCAGCCAATTACAGTCGCTTTGGTCAATCTTGCCGGGAGTCAGGTTGTTGAATGGAATGTTCAGATGGCTGGAGCACTGCTGGCTGCTCTACCAACGCTGGTTGTCTATGTACTGCTTGGTAAATACTTCCTGAGAGGACTTCTTGCGGGCTCTGTCAAAGGCTAGAGAACTCTAGGCGATCCTTCTCAGTTAACACTCAGAGCTCTGTCGAGAAGATGCTGTCTATTCTGTGCCGAAATCTCGGCAAGCTCATCTTCAAACTTCATAGCTCTCCCTTCTTTTGAAGCTTTCAGGTAAAGGTGAAGCTGTCTTCCAACAACATTGCTCATCGTGAAGCCTGCTTTGTCTTCCATGGTCTTACGGAAGCTTTCTGCAACTTCCTCTCCAAATTCGTCCAGCAGATAGGCATATGTCATCCCGAAGATAAGAAACTCGGCGAACATATCCTCCCGGGAAGGATACTTCTCTCCGTAAGACTCGAGAATTCCAAGCGCGAAAGGTGAGTGCTCGAGTCTTTTGACGAGTTCGGCGTTCCGCGAGAGAAAGAGATCTGCACGCGGGTGACAGAACTCGTAAAAAGCAACGATTCTAGACCAGACGAAGTTCTCAAGATAACTGAAGAATTCTTCATCGGGCGCCGTGACCCCTGGCTCATAGGGCCACTTCTCGGTCGCTCTGCCTGGATATCTTGCAATACTGTAGAGCCCGTCAGATCCAGATGCACCAAGAGAAACAAGTTCAGGGAAAAGCGGATTTGGAGCAAAACAAGTTCTTTGTAACTATTCCAAAAAACCGCCACTAACTCTCTCAATACTATTACCGACCAAAGCTTCGATAGCGTCTTTCTCAACTTCATTCCATAGCGGCTTCTGGCTTTCCTGGAGTTTCTCCAGAGTTCCGGACTCGAGAACCCCCCTAATCTCCCTGTTCAAACCGCTCCTATGCAAACCCGGTTCGCATCTTTCGAGAAATGGCGGAAATTCAATTGGCTCGAGACCAGGCCATGAATGGCTAAGAATGTAAGTGAAGAAGAAATAGGACGGTGTTCCATCTCTCAATAAACTTTAAAGCTCATGAAAGCGGACCTTATTGCCTAGAATGAAGCTCTCTGTATCCAAACAGAGAGGGTGGTGTCTGTGGGGCTTCTGATTTGCACTTTGATTCAGCTCTGATGTCATAAGGGCTATTGCCATCACTTGGATCCGCTTGTCACTTTCGACCTTCATCTTCCATCTCATCTTCAGAGTGTGTCTTTATGAAAGAGGAAGAATCTTGATACAGACTCCAATCATCGAATCATACCAAAGATTGCAATCAAAGCAGAACTGACTCTTTGCGTAGATTTCATTATTGCATTGAGTCCCGACAATTGAAGCCATCAGAAACCGTCCTGGTAATTGTAGGATACCCCGGGCTCTAGATCCGAAACTGACGCAATCAGAGTTTGTAACAGCCATTCAGCTCTACACTCAGCTCAACACCATCTCTTCTCGAATTGAAAAAAACTATCCAAGATCGCCGAGTACACGATCACCAGATACAGTCCAAAATGACTTATGGAGATCAGATTTGAAGAGTTGAACCATCGGCGTAATAGAGAAATACATCCTTTGTTCTCTCGAAAGGTTTGAATCCATTCAGTAGAAAGGGTTCTAGATCAAAATCCTCGCTGGCCATGGTATGCATACGGCCGAAACCTCTCGCCCTAGCGTAACAAACAAGCTCCTTCACGAAAACCTCAATACTCTCCCTGTCCTCCATTTCAATGAAATTGATGTCAAGACAATCACTGAACTTGGAGTTTATCGACAAAACCGCCCAGTTAGCGCCATCTGAAAGTTGCACAGGATGTATCAGGAAACTGGTCTTTTTTGGAACTTCTTTTGGAATAAATGACCAGTCTTCGCTGATGTGATCATCGATTTCCGGAATCTCGTCGCTTTCCAGAAGATTGATGGAAAAGGGAGTCAATTCGTCAATCTCCTTCTCCAGATTTGTGAAGACAGCTATTCGTTCGAAGCCAAAAGCTTCGTTCATCTTGATCGAAGCCGTGTTGTCAAAGTAAGTTGCAAAATACAGCCTTTCAAGCCCCAGATCTCTGGTCAACTGCAACATCTCTTTGCCCAACTCTTTCCCGTATCCCCTTCCCTGAAAGGCGGGGTCTATTCTCATTCCTTCCATCCAGCCCACTTTGTCGGAGAATAGCCTTAGATTATCTATTCCAATTAATCCTCCTTCACTCCAAAAACCCATGAAATAGCAAGAGGGGTCGTCTACCCACTTGTCAAAAACCAAGGGGATATAGTCATCTCCTTCCCAGATCGTCTTTACGATCTCCTCCACTCTGCTCCGATCGCTCTTTTCCAGAAGCTTTATCATAAGTACACCTTTCTCACATAGGAAGATGTCATAACTCTTAACAGAGCTCCGTAAGACATTCTGAAGGGAATCGAGTCACCAACAGCAAAGGACTTCTCGGAATCGGTTACATCCACTATCAGATGGTCGCTCGAAGCATGAATTATTTCACATCCACTTACCAAAGGTGTCAATCCGGAGGGAACCACATCTTGTTCACCAAGATCAAGTATTGCCTTCATTCTCTTCCCTTTATCTACGAACCTTGGAATCCGACCAAAGGCATCATGACCGATATCGCCAATTGGTATGGAGGGCTTCTCTGCAAGTTCAATAATCTCTCCTACGAGAGTGAATGTGTTCTGTAGGGTTCCCGGAACTCTTCGGTTGTTAGTGACATCTGTTCCACACATGATAGATTCACCCAATCTGAAGTGATTTATGCCTCTGGGAAGCGTTCCATCTTCGAGAAGAGGAAGCGAAGCGGTGTTTCCTGCTGAGTATCTCCTCATGGAGTATCCGGTTGCCTTTCTAAGCGACTCTCCCAGGTCTAAAAGTATCTCGAATTTGGCGGGAGAGGCTATCACTCCGCCGAAACACCCGAGGTTTGTCCCAATTCCATCGAGATTCGTTCCGACAATCTCGAATGCCTTCATAAGAATTGCCTCAGCCTCGTAATACATGACTCCCTCTCTGAGGTCTCCGGTATCGATCATATATATGAATTTCAAATCTTTGCCGCTTTCAGTCGATACTTCATTGAGTCTGACCAAAGTCTCCAAATTCCCTATCAGAACCGTGTCTACTAGCTCCACTACTTCCCTGAATCTAGCCTGTTCAGGAAGTCTGAGCAGGAGGTAATCGGCCTTCATTCCAGAGCCTTTAATCCTCGATATGTTCTCCAGCCTTGACTCGCCAATTTCAGAAATGCCGTTCTTCAACAGTACATCTACTATGCTGGGATCGCCGCACACGACCTTAGTCACTCCGGCAATTTCTACCCCATTGTTCTTAGCCAGTTCCCTAATCCTTCTTACATTCTCTGCGATACTGTCCCTCTTCACTTCAACAAAAGCCATTCAAATCACCTCTAGTAAATTATATATTATGCTCCTCTTCCGTTCGCTGCCATCTCCTTATCTAACTAACTTGTTGTCGTATAATATCTACATCATGTATCAAAATAAGGGAAACTATTTGATTCTACTTTTTTTGAAGGAGCCGGAAGAGATTTCTTCTCGTGGAAAGGCCTGGTCTCTGGAAATGGGATACTATCTTTACGTTGGATCGGCAATGAAATCTCTTTCAGAACGAGTTAAGAGGCACCTCGTTGAGCGAAAGAAACGGCACTGGCACATCGATTTCCTGAGAGAAAAGGCAGAAGTTGTTGCAGTGTTGCTACTTCCATCTGAGCACCGTAGAGAAGAACAGCTTTCCCGGTTCGTCTCGAATTACGGCAAACAAGTTCCCGGCTTCGGAGCCACAGACTGTAAGATCGATTCAAATCTTTATAAGCTGGAATCAGAAGGCGTAGAAAGAGTATTCTCTTCTATCGTCCTAATATGGAGGGATAACTGTGATAGCATTTTTGAGTGACTGGGGACTAAGCAGCTATTATGTTGGTGTAGCTAAAGCCGCGATTAAAGAAGTAAATAGAAAGGCCGAGATAATAGATATATGCCATGATATCAAACCTTTCAGCATTAAACACGGAGCATACGTCGTGCAAAGAGTAATACGGGATCTTCCCAAGGATGCAGTCTTCCTCGCAGTTGTCGATCCCGGCGTGGGAACTTCGAGAAAGCCAATAATGATGATTCTTAAGGATGGAAGGCGGCTTGTTGGCCCCGACAACGGTTTGTTCACATTTGTTGGGGAAGAGTATGGTATTCACGAGATTCGTGAATTGGAAAACAGAGAATACCACAGAGGCAGTTCTAGAAGCTTCCACGGTAGAGATATCTTCGCTCCAGTGGCAGCCTATGTGGATGCGGGAGTCGAGCCAGAAAAGCTTGGTTCAAGACTTATGAACTTCGAGTACTTGAAATACAAGAAGCCTGTCAGAGATGGAAATACGATTATGGGAGAGACCGCCTTCTATGATCACTTTGGGAATCTCGAGACCAATATTCCAGCATCTCTTGGAAAGGATCTGGAAGAAGGCGATACTCTTGAGATAGTTAAAGGGAGAAGACCCTTCAAGCTGACCTTTGGAAACACTTACTACGATGTCAACCCGGGAAACCTGATGGCTCACTTCGATTCAGCCGGTTTTTTGGAGATAACTGTGAACAAGGGAAGCGCACAGCATTTCCTTTCTATTGAAGAAGGAGAACCCATAACGCTTGTCAAAGTCTGATAGAGGTCTGTTCAAACCAGGCTATCACTACATCGTAGGCGGAGTAGTGCTGAGCGCAGGATTCCTGTTCTCCCTCTTATACGGTTTCAGTCTCGAGAGAGTTTTTCTAGTAGTTGTTTTGGCGGCCACATCGACCGTTACCGTTTATTTCACACTAGTTAGGCAACTCGAGAGGCTAATAAGACTTGTCCGTACAGGTGAGAAAAAGACTATTGGAGAGCTTGATGGTCAGTTCAACGAGATATATGGTTTCTACAGGAATCTCTCTCTCCAGGTGGAAGAAGAGAGAAACTACTATGAGAAACTATACATGGATTACTCGGAACTCCTTAATACTCTCGATATTGCCGTTGTTTCGGTTGACGAGAAAGGGAATTTCGACCTAGTAAACGAGGCATTCATCAAGAGTTTTTCCTATGGAAGCCAGGGTGCCAGGTATCTGCGAATCGACAGATTCACAAGAAGAACAGGCCTAATCTTTCCTCTTCAAGAAGGGCAGTACGAAGTTTACAGTAAGAAACTCGGAAAACGCTACCAAGTTTCAGTAGCACATAAGAAAAAGAGCGGTTTCTTGCTTACTCTTACCGACAAGACCAGTCAGTGGAAGACAAAACAGCTTCTTGAAAAGACAAGAAGATACGCAGTAGACGCTCAGACAGTCGCCGACCTTGCACATGGACTCAAGCAACCTCTCGCAAATGTTAGACTGGCACTTGATCTGTTCAAGAGAACAAATAAAGCTGAATATATTGAGACTCTGTCGAGAGAGCTAAATTCTTTTCAAAGCAGGGTTGGGGGTATTCTACAGATCTTCAGATATGGAGAAGAGTTTGAAAGAGTCGATCTGTCAGAGCAGGTGAGCAAAATCGCCAGCTTTATGTCATCAATCTTCTCCGAAAAAAAGATTCAGCTTAGTTTAGTCTCTCTTGATAAGGGAACTGTGTTGATACAAAAGGGTAGACTCGAGAATGTGATAAAAAACCTCTTCATGAATGCTGTTGAAGCAACTACTCATGGAAAAGGTCTGATCCTCGTAAAAGTAAGGGCATCAAGAGAACTTCTGACGCTGATTCTAGCCGACAACGGAAAGGGAATAGACTTAGAGGCTCAGCAAAAGATATTCAAACCTTTCTTCTCAACTAAGTCAGAGGGATCGGGGCTCGGACTGTACCTCGTCCACAGTTTCTGCGAAGAGAACGATGTAAGATTGAAAATGAGGAGCGCACCCGGAAGGGGAACAGTATTTGCTTTGACCTTCAGGAGGCAAGTAAATGAAGAGCAGAATTCTATTGGTTGACGATGATCTCGCTTTCAACGGACTGCTGGGTGCAGCATTGGAAGAAGAGGGATACGAAGTTGTACAGGTATATAACCTGGCGCAGGCAAAAAAGCAGATATCCGAAGAAATCTTCGACTGTCTGATTCTTGACGTGAGACTGCCCGACGGTTCGGGACTTGAAATTCTTCCTGAGGCCTCGGCGAATGCACCTGTAATAGTAGTATCAGCACACGGAGACATCAACACTGCAATTGAAGCCGTAAGAAATGGCGCCTTCAATTTCCTTGAGAAACCCTTCGACTTGACTCACGCACTCCTTGAAGTGAAGCGAGCAATAGAGTTCTCGGAGGTTTCTCGGGAGAGAGATAACCTTGCAGAAATGGTAGTTGCGGAACCACCCGTAGAGATACTTGGAAATAGCAAAAGCGTTATTCGCATGAAGGAAACGATTGAAATGATTGCTCCGAAGAAGGTGACAGTCCTCCTTGAAGGCGAAAGCGGTACCGGAAAGGAAGTCGTTGCAAGAACCATTCATCAAAAAAGCGGAAGAAAGAAGTTCGTTCCGATAAACTGCGGTGCTATTCCTGAGAATCTATTCGAAAGCGAACTCTTCGGTTATGAGAAAGGAGCCTTCACCGGAGCAATGAACTCAAAACCCGGCTTGATCGAGGAGTCTCATCGCGGAACACTCTTTCTGGACGAGATATCGGAGATGCCGCTTCCTATGCAAGTGAAGCTCTTGAGAGTGCTTGAGACATCTAGCAGCCAGAGACTGGGAGGTACCAATTCTCGCAAGCTTGATTTGAGAGTAATAGCGGCAACGAACAGAGACCTGGAGATCGCCGTGGCTGAAGGTGTCTTCAGAAGTGACCTCTTCTACAGACTGAACGTCGTGAGATTGAAGATTGACCCCTTAAGGGAGAGGAGAGAAGATATCCCACTTCTGATTAGTCACTTTTTGCCTACGCTTTGTGACGAGCTTGGCATGAAGAGGATCTCAAAAGTACCCGAAGAGTTTACCGAAAGCATGAAGGACTACGATTGGCCAGGGAATGTGCGTGAACTACGTAACAGGCTGTTGTCAATCCTTGCGGTGAACGGTACCTTGAAAAGCCTCTCCCGTTCGACAACTCCCGAACGTAAGCAAGTTCTCGAAGACGATTTTAGATTCGAAGAAGTATCTCTCGACGAGCTGGAGAGGCGCTACATATACTGGCTAATTGAGAGAAACGAAGGAAACAAAACAAGAGTTGCGAAGATTCTCGGGATAAGCAAGAGCACGCTTTACGAAAAACTTAAGAGGTGGAACATCTTTGAAAGTAATAACAACTCACCGTAATCCGGATTTCGATGCGTTCGCATCTGCGGTTGCAGCTCAGAAGCTCTATCCAGATCACATTATCGTCTTTGGAGGACAGCTTGTTCCTGCGTTGAAGAGCTTCCTTTCTTCGAAAAGTCTTCTGCTGTCTTTCTACTACATCAACGAGCTGAAGATCTCCGATCTCTCCTCTGTGGTTATTGTTGACACATCAGATATAAAGAGGATTCCCTCTTCTTTGCAAAGAGTAATCGGAAAGAACACAGAATTAAGGTTTTTCGATCATCACAGGACAAGTCTTTCGGGCAATCAGATCGGAGTTTTCAGAGAACTGGGGTCCTGCACTACTCTACTGTGCAACCAATTGCGGAAGAAGAAGAAGGAGATTTCCCGAAATGAGGCAACTCTATTTGCAACGGCCATCTACAGGGGAACGGGAAACTTCACCCATGCCTCGACCAAAGCACAGGACCTCAGAACGGCAGCGTGGCTTATAGATATCGGTGCCCAGCCGGACGACCTGGGAGTTTACTCTGGTTACAGGTTAAGTTCAGCCCAGCAGAGACTTGTTGAATCATTGATCCTGGGTTTGAAGAGCAAACTTGTCAGAGGCGTGGAAGTCAATATCGCAACTGCAAAGAGAGACTCTCTACCCGGCGGCTTCAGTCTCGTTGTGGAGAAGCTCTGGTCGTTTCTGGGGGTCGAGAATCTAGTGGTCTTGCTCGAGACCAAAAGCAGAGTCTATTTCACAATGAGATCACGATACATGAGTCTAGACACGGCAAAACTCGAGGGAGTTCTAAGGAACGGCGGCGGGTCTTACACTCTCGGCTACTTTGAAGCTTGCTCTGTTGAAGATGCCGAAGAAAAGATAATCAGGAACTTCGAAGACAACATTGATCGTCTTATAAAGGTCCGGGAGATAATGTCTTCTCCTGTAAGAACAGTACTAGCCGAGATGAAAGTGGAGGACGTCTTCAAGATAATGCACAGAACCGGTCATCACACACTTCCAGTGGTAGACCACGAAAAGATAGTGGGTGTCTCGAAGTACAGAAACGTTGAAAAAGCCGTTCGCCACGGACTTGCAACAAGAAGAATAATCGAAGTCATGGACCGCTTTTTCGTTACAGCCTCTGCTGATGATTCAGTTCAATCGGCGACTGACAAGATGGTAGAGAACGATACAACCGCAATACTGATTATCGACAACGGCATACTAATTGGAATCGTTACTAGAACTGATTTGCTGAAAAGCGCTTTTGGAAGAAAGAGGATAATCGACCCTGGAGGCAATGACAGTGATCAGAGTTATTCGAAGTTTCCTATCGAAGATCTCATTGAGGAACGTGTGGAAAAGCGAATAGTAACTATGTTGAGATTTCTTGGAGCGGTCGGGAGCGAATTGAATATGCCGACATATATCGTTGGGGGTTTTGTCAGAGATTTACTTCTTAACAAACAGAATCTTGACCTGGATGTTGTAGTTGAGGGAAACGCAAACGCTTTTGCCGAGACTTTCAAGAAATATTTCAACATCAAGATCGTAGAGCACAGAGAGTTCCTTGCAAGCTCGATGTTCTTCAACGACGGGCTGAGAATCGACGTAGCTACCGCTAGAACTGAGTATTATAAGAAGCCTGCAATGCTTCCGGAAGTGGAAATGAGCACGATCAAGAAAGATCTATATAGAAGGGACTTCTCAATAAACGCAATGGCAGTGAAACTTAACCAGGAAGAGTTTGGGATACTGATCGATTTTTTTGGTTCAAGAAGGGATCTTTCAAAAGGAGTGATAAGGGCGCTGCATCCACTTAGTTTTATTGAGGACCCAACCAGAATTCTCAGAGCAGTTAGGTTCGAACAACGCTTTGGATTCGAAATTGAAGTGAGGACTGCCGAACTACTGAAGCAGTGCGCTGCCGAAGGCTATCTTGATAGAGTGACAGGGCAACGGCTTAGGGATGAGTTGATTAAGACTCTCTATGAACCTCTTCCTTTGAAGGCTTTGAGAAGGCTTTCGGGGTTTGGCGTAACTGAGAAGCTCTTCCCACAGTCGAAATTTGATAGAGAAACCGATATAATGCTTTACAGGTACTTCTGCAGAAGAGACAGAAACGCTTCGATTATAGGAGAAGACAAAATATTCTACACTCTCTTGATGATTATGCTTAGAAATAGCGATAATGAGGCTGTTGAATGGTGTATCGAACGCTACGGACTTACGAGAAACTTTCTCGACAGGCTTACTGATGCAATAGACACTGCTGGTAGAATAGTAAATGAGAAGCCCAAAACGCCTTCTCAGTTTCATGTTTTGCTTAGAACAAGGAAACCGGAAACCCTGAACTTCATTGACAGCCATCTCGATAATGATTATGACCTCCTGTTTTTCTCTTATCTGAAGAGATTGAGCGAAACAAGATTGACAATCGACGGAAACGCGCTAATAGAGAAATACGGCATGAAAGAAGGACCGGAGATCAGGGAAGCGCTTGACAGACTGTTCTGTGCGAGACTGGACGGTCTTGCTGAAGAAGAGGAAGATGAATTTGTCAGGAAATACCTGAAAGGGAGGGGATCGAAATGAAAAGAGCGAAGTTGTTCTTGGTATTGGGTGTATTAGTAGTAGTTGCGTTCACAGTTTCTTCTTGTTTCCCAATTAAAGGAACCATCCTGCTTCTAGCGCAGAGAATCGGATGGGAACCCGGAAAACCGGTCGTCATTGAAGCCAACGCACTATTATTCATGCCAGATCAATCGTCGAACTACCAGTGGTCAGTAGATGCCAAACCTCAAGGGAGTTTTAATTGGATACCGAGAAATGACCTGGTTAAAATAATCCCGAGCGACAGAAACTCGAAAGTTGTCGTTTACCTTCCTGTTTACGAAAACTTCGAAATCAAGATTACCGCAAAAATCTCTGGAACCAGTGCAAGTGGAGATCATGCGAACTACAGCTCAGAGATTACGAAACACGTAAGCGAAATACCCGATGTATTGGTTGAGGTCTTCGAGAAGAGTCTTGGGTTCAATACACCAGACTTGTGGTTTGAGGATTATTTGGATGGTGGTAGATCAAGTTCGGCAAGGACTCCTGTGTTTTTTAAACTCAGCAAGGCTCTGCACTCAACTGCTTACTACAACAGAATCGGTTGGGGAGTATACCCTAAAAATGAAAGCATTCTTCCGGCTGCACAAGTGGTGTTTCATGGCGATGCTGACTACGTTGTAAACAGCACCTCGACATCTGTTTCTACAACCATGGAGAACTGGTTTAAGCTTGTGGATATTGATCACAACCGATTCAAGATGCGAATCGAGCCGCAGAGTCTTGTAGGACTAGATTCAGGATGGAGAGCCAAAGACTGGATAGTATCACTGAACGTTTCTCAGGCTGTTCTGGATAGTCCAGACACACTAATATATCTTGTGAAAATCGATCGTTCAAGTTACAGAGCAACTCATATATATAATATTAAAAATGAATTCTCTCTTTCTGAAGCAAGCGGCGATTTTCGAGAAGAGGCAATTGTTCCCGCAGTAGCGTACCTTCATGAATCGAAATATGGAACACTTTGGAGTGAGGATAGTTATTTTGCAGTTGTAGTTATGAATTTTGACAGTGTAGAACCCCAGGTAATAAATGATCCATATGTAATCAAAGCTGCTGAGATGATCTGGTAGCAAAGGAGAAAGGCTTGGAAGAGAGAGTTCTCGTAGTCGATGTTGATTGTCTAGGAGAGCTGGCAACCCGTAACGGGTTGCTGGCTCTTCCTTTGGATGAAATTAGAGAACGCGTCAGGAGATTCGGAAGGTTCGTACCGCGTTCCGATGCAGAGCACGATGAATCAATGAGGCAAATAATACCTTATGCGGTCTTCAAGAATGGAAATGAACACCTCCTCATGAAGAGAACTAAGAAGCAAGGAGAAGCGCGTCTTCACGACATGTATTCGATAGGTGTCGGGGGTCACATCAATCCACAAGACGGAGCGTATCCCTGGGAGGCATTTGAGAATGGCTTCGAACGGGAGATCCGAGAAGAAGTCTCGGTGGAAATTCACTCAATTGAATACTTGGGAATCTTGAATGACCTTCAGACGGCTGTAAGCAGGGTCCACATGGGTATTGTATACTTGGCAGAGGTGGATTTCAACGGATTTAACGAAGCAGAAAAGTTCACGGGTGAGATGGTCCACCTGGCAATGCTTTACAAATATAGGGAGAAGATGGAAACATGGTCTCAAATCGTTTTGGGATATCTTCTGTCTCGTTGAAATGTCCGGCAAAGATAAACCTGTATCTTGCGGTAGATAAGAGGAGAAGTGACGGATTTCATAACATAAGCTCCGTCTTCCAGACAATAGATTTATTTGATGAGCTGATCCTTACTCCAGGAGTTAGTGAGACTTACTTCAAATGCAATACCAACATAAGCTGGAATCAAGAGAACACTCTTCACAAAGCGCTTACTGAAGTTGAAAGGCAGACTGGGAGAAAGATCGAAATTGGAATGGAACTGAAGAAGAGGATTCCTCCAGGAGGAGGTTTGGGTGGAGGTAGTTCAGATGCCGCTTCTTTACTGAGATTCTTTGCTCAGATATTCGAAATCGAACCTGAAAGAGTGATTGAAATGGCATCGATGGTCGGTAGCGATGTCCCTTTCTTTCTTAGAGGTGGAACAGCAATAGTTTCGGGAAGAGGCGAGATTCTTAGTTATCCTGGCGATGTAACGGGATATTCCGTTGATTTGAGCTTTCCGGAGGTTGAGGTCTTGACAGTACTGGCATACAGATTAATAGATGAAGGGGATTTCTTTCCTGGAATTGATGAGAGAGGGGCCGAGCAATACTATAAAGCTCTGAAGGCTCATGATAGCCTTGGGATAAAGAATCTTTCTCTAAATTCATTTCAGAATCCTATCTTCAGTCGCTTTGCGGAGATCAAAGAGCATTATTCGAAATCCTCGTTGGAGAAGCCTAATGCAGTCGTTACAATGATGACAGGATCAGGATCAACCATCTTCTCGCTTTTTCAAGGCAGAATTGGAAAGTACAGGTTCATTAGTTCAGAGGAGCTGAATAGAATATGGTATTCGACGGGTTGACTCTTCAGAGAGTCTTAGCAGAGATCTCAACTGGTCTTGGAACGCAGCTTCGGCAGGTATATCAGATTGGAAAGACGGAATTCTTTCTTAAGCTGTCAAAGATGGGAATCGAGATTTCCGTAAACCCCTCTTCTCCATATGTAATTGCATCTGAAAGAGATCGGAACTCCCCGTCGCTAGAAACCCCTTTCAGCATCTTCTTGAGAAGACATTTGAACGGTTTCTTTGTCACAGGAATAGAACAGAAGGAAATGGACAGAATACTGAGGCTAGACTTTGAAGGAAGGGATGCCTTTGGCGAAAGGACGAAGTACTCTATTGTAACTGAATTCATTGGCCCGGGCTCGAATATGATAGTGCTTAATGAAGAAGGCTTGATAGAGCAGACATTCAAAGAGATGATTACTTCTAAGAGGTCTCTGGTTAGAGGACTTAAGTATTATTCTCCCGAAAGCCCCGGAAGGTGTTTGAGAGAACTGTCAGCTGAAGAAATTGTCTCCACCCTTCAAGAGTCTAATCAGATTCTTTCGAAGGCAATCAGCGTATCCTTTACTGGCCTCTCACGAGCAACAACTGAAAACATAGTCGGATATCTTCAACTTGAAGACGTTCCTCCTCTTGCACTTGGAAAGGAAAGGCTCCGCGAGACTGCCGAATTCTTGAAGAGTCTGGTAGACAACTCCAGTGACGACTTTCTTTTCACTCTTGAAGCCAAGAACGGAAATGAGCTTTCTCCAATCCCTCTTGATTTCAAGGGTCATTGTGAGAAGATTCCGGCATCCCTGGCGATCAGCAAGACTCTTGAATCGATAGGGGTTGAAACCGAGATTGACAGGAGAAAGTCAACGATTCTCAGAAAAATCGAGAGAGCTTCAAAGCGACTCTTCCTATTAGCCGAGAAGCTTGAGAAAGAGCTTGCAGAAGTGGAAAACTATGAAGAATTCAGAAGATACGGAGAGCTACTCGTCGCAAATCTTTACCGGTTGAAGGAAAGACAGTCAGAAGTGGAGCTTGATGACTGGGAAAGCTCTAGCAAGGTGAGAATATCGCTCGATAAGAGACTGACGCCATCGGAAAACGCACAACTCTTTTTCAAGTACTTCAGCAAGTCACAGCGGAAAGAGTTTCAAGTGAAGAAACGGCTGAGAATACTTCGTGCTGAAAGCGATTACTTGGAGCAGCTGAAAGAGATGATCGTTCAGGCAGAAACAATTGACGATATTCAGGAATTCTCATCGGAATTGGAAGAAGCAGGAATAATTCACAAAGGCAAGAGCGAAAGAAAGAAGAAAAAGAAGGTTCAGAAGTACGGACCGAGAGTCTTCGAAAGAGATGGAATGAAGTACCTCGTGGGAAGAAACAATCTTCAGAATGACGACATAACGAAAAACGCTTCCAGGAATGATCTGTGGTTTCATGCCCGAGGCATTCCCGGAGCCCATGTTATACTTAAGAGAGCGGGAAAAGAGATCACTTCAGATGCTCTCCATTACGGCTCTTTTCTTGCAGCAATGTATTCAAGAGGAAAGCAATCTGGGAAGGTGGAAGTAGTATATACCGAAGTTCAAAACATAAGAAAGCCCAAAGGAGCTAAGCCAGGGATGGTTCTATATAAAAAATCGGAAACAGTTACGGTAGATCTCACCAAAGAGATGGTACCGAAAAAATGATAAAGCTTCCTCCATATATCTTTTTTTTAGGAGGTTTCCTAACTTACGCTTCGATCTTCTTTTCGAGTGCTGCCGTGTCGATGACGATGTCGGTTATCGGAATGACAATAAGCCTCTATATCTGGTATATTCTTGCCTGGAATCGCGATAGACACATAAAGAATATGAAAACGAAGGGCCTCGTTAAGCCGGAGCAAATTCTTGAGCTCAAAATCACAAGTAATTCCAGAGTCTGGGTAATTCTGTACTCCGCCAGCTATTTGACAATGAACTTGACGGGTCTTTATATCGTCAAGGCCATTGTTGAAAACATAGACATCAACCTCGATGTCCCCAGCGTGGAAGAACTGATGACGCTGCTCGGCACTGGCTACGTTCTTTCCAGCTGGTTGTTCTTCTTGACAGGAATCGCTTCTCTGTTTCTTTACGGAAAGCTGATCACAATGCTGTACAACGACGAGATGAAGATACAGTCACTTGAGAGCAAACACAGGAACATCCCTGAGTTGATTGTCAAGCCACTGTCTATAGTTGTGATGGTAGTCTTCACGCTCGTAACCTACGGCCTGTTTAGCTGGTTCATGAGATACAGGTTGGCCGCTATACAAAGATTTCACAACCAGATCGAGAGTAAGCTTGACGAGCTAGATATTTCATTTAAGGAAAAGGCGATTCAGGAGCAACAGCAAGAGAGAATAGAGAGTCCAAAAACGAAAGACAAAGAAATCCTGGACAAATACTCTTCCAGTCTTGCCACGACCGGCGAAAGCGAAAGAAGAAAAGAGATTATCGCTTCTCTATTCAGAGATCTGGGCGATCTGAAATCCGACCAGGCTTTATCTCTGCTCAATAATCTACTTTCGAAGCAGTTACTTACGGAAAATGAGTTCAACAGGCTCACAAGACTTTTAGTTTAGCAGGAGGAAGGAAATTGATCCGATTCAGAAGTGCAACCATAACTTTGATAATAATAAATGTCGTCGTATATCTTTTTGTTATGATCATGGGGCTTTTCAGGGGCCCACAGGGTATCAGTTATCGCGACTTGATAACGGTTTATGGCGGGGTGAGCAGGTTTGCTCTTTCAAATGGCCTCATTTACACCCCTCTGACCGCTCTCTTCCTTCATGGAAATCTGATGCACATTCTCTTCAACATGTGGGCTCTATTTCAGCTTGGACACATAGTTGAAGGAGTTTATGGTATGAAGTGGTACCTTATCTTCTACTTCATTACGGGAATTAGCGGGAGCCTGAGTGCTGCTGCGTTTTCTAATGCATTCACTATTGGCTCGAGCAGCGCTATCTTCGGACTCGTAGGTATCCTTTTCACTTTGGGACTTAAAGATGACACTCCTGTCGCGCTACGCTCGATAACCGGGTACTCCCTACTTCCTATCATATTGATCAACTTGTTTCTCGGCTTCAGTATTCCAGGGATAAGCAACGCAGCTCATATTGGTGGCCTTGTGGCCGGTGCGATAATCGGTTGGTTCGCAAAGCCTGCTTATGCTAGATTCGCCCGTACTAGAAAAGTCTTTACGAAGGTGAAGGAGAAGAGTCCCGAAGAGTTCTCCAGAGATATTCTTGTAAGGTATATTCCTGTTCTGAACGATCTCAAAAACGTGAAATCAGAAGAGAGAACGTTGAGAATCGTTCAGTTGAGAAGTGAGCTGAGCAGTCTAAAGGATCAGGAAGTAGCCTCAAAAGTTCTCTGGGAGCTCTACAGACGTGATCTACTTTCAGAAGAGGAGTTCGAACGCTTGAGAAGATTTCTTTGACATTACAATAAGAGCCCCTTTCGGGGCTCTTTCATTCTATGAAGTCGCCGTCGATATGCATCTCAGCATCCACAAAGTCTTCTACAAAGAGAACTCGGGGAGCGTCAATACCGTTGAAATTAGTAGCATACTCGGTTGTGTAAGCACCGGCATTGATGAAGTATAATATGTCTCCGTAACCAATGTTCTTCGGAAGATCGATTTCATGATAGATCGTATCCACGGAATCACATGTGGGTCCCGCAAGATGAAAAGAGATCTTTGTGTCATCAACCTTTCCTTCGGTAAGGACCTCGTATCTGAACCCTTCGATTGTCTCCGTGAGGCCGTGAAAGACACCTGCATCTATGTAGACCCAGTTTTCATTACCTTTCTTGCTTCTGAGGATCACCTGGCTTACGAGAATCGCTGAATTCCCAACCATCGATCTTCCTGGTTCTATGAAGAGCTCGAGATTAGAAACTGAAGACATGTACTTGTCGAGTGCTTTGTTAATAATATCACCATATGCCTTGACAGACTTGATTTCTCTGACGTGCTTAACCGGCATCCCTCCACCAAGGTTCAGCATCCTGAGATTTATACCCTTAGAGCGCAGAGTCTTGAATACTTCCGAGGCATCTCTTATGGCGTCGTCCCAGCTATTGACGTTGTAATTCTGAGAACCAACATGGAAGCTTACTCCGTAAGCGTCAAGTCCAAGCTGATCGGCGTATTCCATTATTGAAATGACATGGTTCACATCGGTTCCAAACTTTCTTGACAGAGGCCAGTCGCAATCGCCGCCGCTGGTAGCGATTCTTCCGTACACTTTGCTTCCGGGAGCGTGGGCGGCTATCTTCTCCACTTCCATTTCCGAGTCGACAGCATAGTAGTCTATTCCAACGGAATAAGCGTATGCAATATCCTCTACTTTCTTGATCGTATTCCCAAAACTCATTCTTTCTGGACCAATTCCAAGCGAGAGGAGTTTCTCAATCTCTCCGCGCGATGCTACGTCGAAATTACTGCCGAGGTCCCGAAGAGTCTCGATAATCCTGGGGTGTGAGTTCGCTTTAACCGCGTAAAACACCTGAACATTCCTAACATGGCTTACAATGTCGAAATAGTTGTTTCTAACGTAATCCATATCCATTATCAAGAATGGTGTCTTTACTTCTCTTGCGGCCTTTCTTACCTCAGGGGTAATGTGCACTACGGCATCCCTCCTATAAAATAATCAAGTTATTGTAGCATCGATACTATGAAGGAATGCCAAAGATAAAATGTCATTTATAGTTTAATAACGTTACAAAACCATATTGCCCAATAATAGGCGCTTTCAGCTTTCTATGAGGAGTCTGCAAGTTTTTTCTAGAAATTCCCGATCAATATCATTGAAACTGTTTTGAAAATGACTGTCAATATCCAGTTCACCTATGACTGTTTCATCGACAATCAAGGGTAGTACGATCTCTGACTTGGTACGCGCGCTGCACGAAAGATAGTTGGTCTCCTGTGAAACATCTGGTATGAGAAATACACTCTTCGTCTCGGCCGCCTGGCCGCAAATTCCGCTACCAAAGCCTATCCTGACGTGTTCGGTGGGTTCGCCCACATACGGTCCCAGTATGAGGGAGTTATCTCCATCGGAAAGATAGAAGCCTGTCCAGTTATAGTAGTCTACATACTTGTCGAGAAGTTTCGAGATAATCGTCATCTTCTCATCAAAACCGCATTCCTTAGTGCTCATCTCTATGTACTTGAGTAAACGGTCAAATCTCTGTACCTTCTCCTCCAGAGACATACTAATGCGAACGTTCATTTCGGAATACTCTATGAAGTCTTCCAATGCCCTCATGGCTACGGCAGGGAAGTCTTTTATGTTGCCTTCACTCCAGCAATGAAGAAGATCTATCATTACTACATTTCCCTTTGACGTTGGAACGATAAGATGCTCTTGTTTTCCCAGAGCACCCAGAATGTGGATCACAAAGTCTTCCCTTTCCAGGTGAAGCTGTGACGATATCTTTCCAAGATTTTTAAGGACCCTCCCTTTCTCGATAGGACCATGACTTTCCCAATAATGAGAAAGTCTGTCTATCTCCCTTCTTTCCAGTTTCTCAATCTCTCCCGAGAGGGTTCTGTCATCGAGATTGTTCTTGAACATGTATTCTTCGAGTACCCTTGGATGCTTTTCTCTGTATGCAGCCCAGAAGTCTCCCCACTTTTCCTTCGGATAGCTTAGAATACTGAAATAGTCATAAGTGAAATCCCTGAAAATGCTCCTCATCTAGCTACTTTCCTCCTACGCCAAGCAATACATAAGCATCATAATTGGACGGGTAGAATCTGTTTTCAGAAAGCGAATCGATCAGGCCGTAGTAGTAGTCCAGTCCCCCAAAGCTTGAAGTAACCATTACTATAGGTCTATGATATACATGAGCCTTAGAGAATAGCTCCCTGATTTCCGTTGCTCTAGTATTAATGAAGAGATATGTACCTCTCTTTTCAATCCCATTTATTTCTGGAACTAGACCCGTTGCATCTATCTTCACGCCTGCCTGAGCAGACCACTGAGCTTTTATTGTCTCGGCAAAATCTCCGAAACGAGTGCTGTAATCAGGAATGTTATTGACTACAAGAATTTTTGGTGAAGAGCTTGCACCCCTTGTAGGTTCTGGATCATCACTTCCCGGTCCTGTAGGTATTATCCGACCTTCTCCATCTATGTAGTAGTCTATCTGGGCAAAGCTGACAGACCTCGGTCCAGTGAAAAAGCCGACGGCGAAATCCGTGAGAGACTTCTTGTCGATGCTGATATCTGTCTTTTCAAGCAAGAAGTCAATCATCTCGACTATCTTTGAGGGTCCTGCGTTAACAAGGTTCTTCAAGAACTGCTCCACCACCTGTCTCTGCCTCTCTATCCGGCCCAAATCCCCAGAATCCGCCTGCCTATAACGCAGAAACTTGAGCAAATCTTCACCCTCAAGAAAGTGTATTCCAGGTTCAAAGTGAATGTGGAGTCCCTGCTGAAAGTCATCGTGATGCATCAAGGAATTCACTTCAACTCTTATAGGACCGGTGAACCTTGTGAGTTCAGTCACGGTGCTGAAATCAACAACTACCCAACCGGTTATTTCTCTTTCTGTGAGTTCCTCGACTCCCTTGATAAGTGCCTCCATTCCGAATGAGTTGTATAGTGAATTGATCTTCCTTTTCTCAGATCCATAAGAAATAACTGTATCTCTCGGAATACTTTTCAAGAGAAGTTTTCCAGAGGATCCAAAGTAGACTATGGAAATATAGTCAGTTCTTCCGCCAACGGCAGCCTTTGAGTTACCTCCAGAATCTATGCCAACTATCAGCACTGTCTCTCCCGCAAGGTCTCTTCCAGTCATAGAACCGTATGCATCTCTGAAAACCAGAAAAACTAGGAAGAAGAAGAGAAAGACCTGAAGAACCGAAATTGTTGCAAGGGTAAAGTGAACAGACTTCATCAGTTTGAGAGTGCTCTCTTCACACTGTCAAGAGAATCGGGCTTTAGATATAGACGGCTAACGGTTTCTCCTCCAACCCCTACAGAGATCTTCAAAGGAAACTGAGTTAGTGTTTCCAGCTGATACGCCATCCTTGAAGAGCTTCCAAGTCTGTCGAGAAGTACGGCAATCCCCCTAGATGTAAGAGTAGTGGAACCGTCGTTTTCCTTTACTGTTTCTGCAAGTCCATTTATCTTCCAGTAATCGAACAACTTGAACCCTCTTAATGCCATTGCATCAATTAGCTGAACGGGATTCGAAGCATTCACACCTAATCCCGATGCGAGTTCACTTATCAGCTTAGGACTAAGATTCACGAAGTATGAGAAGTCACTGTTGGTGTTCAACCAACTATGCACCAATCTCATTGCCTCTGCGCCAAGTTGAGGATCAAGGACCTCTTTGGAGTTCTCGATCGTTGCAAATACCGGAAAAGTTACCACAGAAGTCCGGGCGCTCACAGTGGTTCTCAAATAGTAGTACACGTGTTCATTGCCCTCCTGCCAGTGGAAGAGATAGTCCACATAACTTGCCTTCATCTCATCGCTTCCGCTGACTGAGCTGATTGTGAAATACACATAACCGGCACCGGCAGCAACGATTACTAAGATAACAATGATCAGCCACAACAACTTCGGACCACGTCGTTTCTTTGGCTTAATTAGAGACATGATTGGCACCTCCAAGTAATTCATTCCACGTCCACACAGTCTCAGGAAGCAAGAGACTGCCCGACTTTACGGCCCATGTTATTTTCAATCTTATCACGTCAACAAACGATTTTTCCAGATCTGCTTCGGCCGCCACACGAATCTGGAGGGCCTCGGGAAAGGATCTACTTTCCTCGCTAATATCGGCAATCATAAGTATCTTTCCAAGCATACACATACCGGGAATCCCGCTGACATGCCAGTACACTGCCTCAAACACGTCACCTTGCAGTCCGAACTCTTCATTTAGAAAACAGGCAGCAACCTTGCCATGAAGAAGAATTGGGAAGTTTCTCTCGATATCTGATGGCTCTATCCCGTATGAGACTGCCTTTCGCATAAGTTCATCTCCATCCGCATCTCGGAAGAGATCGTGCGACAAGGCTGCGAGTGCTGCCTTAAAAGGGTCAGAGTTATGTACAACGCTGAGTCTCTTTGCCAATCTCTCGACCCCCGAAATGTGTTCTAGTCTCTCTGGAGAGCAAGTCTCTTCTGCCTTCTCACGAACAGCTTCAGTTAGCAAATCGTACCCTATATTCAACCTCTACCTCCGCTACCTCGCCTGGATCGACCGATACCGTGTAAGTCCACATACCTGTTTCTTTTATGTACTCGAAATCACAATCTTCACAATTCAGGTGGAATTGTTCGGCGTTCTGACCAAGGTAGTCTTCAATTTCAACTGTAACAGTCTCCTCGGAAAGGTTCCTAACGTAATAAGTGTTCTTGTAATATCTATACTTTGAATCACCAAGCGTTGTCACAGTCGTCTTTCTACCCGAAACTTCTATTGATCTTGCTATGCTTTGAAGAACAACACTCTCTCCCTTTGCAATATTTCCAATTCCTGCGGAACCTAAGTATACAGATTCGCTCCAGACCTCCATGACGCCGGACGGAAGATCAACTGGAACTTCATTCAGATAAACGTCAATTTCAACTCCGGTGAAGCTACTTCCGCCTCTACTTGCTCTGAAGACTAGCCTCTTATCTCCAGAAAAGAGTTCGGAGAGAAACGCGATATAGTTGGTGCCACGTTTCAGAGGAACGGAAATCTCGTAAAGTCTCGTCTCAGCATCGGAAGTAGCAGGAGATACTGAGTAAGATTCATTTACCATCTTTGCCGCCATGTCCCTGGTTGCATAACCGTAACCTGGATTTGATGAGACAAGAGTCACGTTTTCATCGGTTTCCATTTCAAGATGCACTATCATAAGACCCGTTAGAGAGAAATCCTTAAGTGAGAGCGAGTACCTCGTGGTCCAGCTGTTGTTCCTAACTTGATACGCAAATGAAGACTGACCGCTGAAGCTATCCTGGGAGTTCAACAGAAAACGGGCGTTTGGGCTGAACTCATCGGAGAAAACAGGATACCCTTTTGGATTCACGATGATTTCGCCATATGAATTTCTGAATACTGGAAGAGGCGAGACAACCTCAAGTCTCTCAACTCTACCGTCTTCATAAACAAACTTAACAGGTCTTCCCAGATTTCTTTCGTATAGCGATTCCACGCTGTCACCTGGAACAAAGTTGATCGTAGTAGACTCAGGCACCCCAAATACCGAGAAGGTTTCTGGTTGAACCTGGACACCATAAGGAACCTCAATAACCGCTCTTCCTTTCTCAAAAGCTACCTCCCCGGTAAGAATCGAGAAACCATTGAAAATATAGAGTTGCTCAGAAAATGCGACAAATGCTCCGATAATGAAAACAACTAGAATCAGAAACCTTTTCATACCCCACCTCCAGTTATCACCAGATCTCTCCTTCCTCTCCATAGACTTCGACACCGTTCCAGATCATTCGCTGCCAAACAGACTGAAATAGAGAGTCCAGCTCGCTTCTTTTGCACGCAACCATGCTTACGGTAATCTCTGCTTCCAGCTTCGAATCGTGCTTTCCCGTCTCCACAACGGAAGCGTTGAAGTTTCTTCGAAGGTCGCTAAGGATCGGCCTTATGATGGACCGTTTTTCCTTCAATGAGCTTATTCCGTAAAGTCTCAATACATAGGTCACATAACCTACGTGCATCTTGTCTCCTCCAAGTTCTCTCGAATCTTTGACATCTGGCGCTTGACTGCCGTTCAAAAGAAAGCGGGGGATAACCCCCGCTTCATCAATCTGAAAAGCCTTACTTCTGCTGTTCTTCAAGCTCCCTCTGTCGTTCGAGAATGATTTTCTGCTGGACATCTGGTGGGGTCTCCTGATAAGAGTTGAATCTCATGGTGAAGTAGCCCCTTCCGCTAGTTATAGAGCTCAGCTTGTTAGCAAAATCAAGCATTTCCGCAAGTGGGACCTGAGCGACGACTTTCGAAGTGCCCTTCCCTTGAGGTTCCATGCCCATCGGTCTGCCTCTTCTAGAAGTTATCTCACCCATTATATCCCCTGTCGCTTCTTCGGGAACGAAGACATCGACATCCATCAAAGGTTCAAGAATTACCGGATTGGCTTCTCCCATACCATTCTTGAACGCCTGCCTGGCAGCTATCTGGAAAGACATATCTGAAGAATCTACATCGTGGTAAGAACCGTAGAAAAGCGTTACTTTTGCATCGACTACCGGATAAGAAGCCAGCACGCCCTTTTTCATTGCCTCAACGACACCTTTCTCAACTGCAGGGATATAGTTTTTCGGAACGACCCCGCCGACGATTTTATCAATGAACTCAAAACCGGCACCACGTTCATTAGGCTCAATTTTGATCTGAACGTGTCCGTATTGACCGTGACCACCGGTTTGCTTTTTGTGTTTATACTCAGCCTCAACGGTCTTTCTCACTGTCTCTCTGTAGGCGATTTTCGGCTTTCCTACTTCGACATCGACGGAGAAGAGTTTTTTCAGCCTCTCTATCATTATGTCTAGATGCACAGAACCCAGACCGCTGATAACCGTTTCATTGGTTTCGGGATCGTTTTCCCACTTGAACGTAGGATCGGACTCTGCAAGTCTCGCGAGACCTCCGCTAATCTTATCGATGTCTCCTTTTGACTTGGGCTGAATCGATTTAGAAATCATTGGTTCAGGCATTTCCGGCAATTCGAGTTTCAGCTGTCTGTCCTTGTGAGCTACCGTATTACCTGCAGCGCTCTTCTTGAGCTTACTTAACTTGACGATATCCCCGACAGTAGCCTCATCTACCTCAATCTCCTTTGTACCCTCGGGAAGCATAACATGCCCGACTTTCTCCAAGGATTCTTGATCAACCACGATGAAAGTGTCTCCTTGTTTGAGTGTCCCTGAAAGTATCTTCATGAAAGTCAGCTTTCCAACGAAGGGATCAACGACTGACTTGAAAATGTAAGCCACAAGCGGCTCTTCTTCGGTAGCGTTGACTTCTATCTTCTCTCCGGAAAGAAGTGTGGCTGCCTTGGGCGATGTCTCTGATGGCTTCTTTCCAACTTCGATCACAAAATCGAGTAGCTGCGAAATTCCGATATTTTTTGCTGCCGAACCAAGAAGAACCGGAATCACTTCATTTGCAAGATAGGCCTTTTTGAAAGCCGAGGTAAGCTCATCTGTCGAGAGGGTTTCTCCCTCTAGATACTTCATCATCAGCTCCTCATCGTTCTGAACGATGTCCTCGATCATTTTTGTTCTAGCCTCTTCGGCAGCCGATTTGAGATCTGCCGGGATATCTTCTTCTTTGAACACGCCACCATCTTCGAAAATGAACGCCTTCATTTTCACAAGATCAATCAGACCTCTGAAACCAGCTTCACTGCCTATTGGAAGCTGCACAAGAACCGGTGTTCTCTCAAAGGTGTCTCCTAGATCGGCGAGTGTATCTGCGAAACCGGACCTCTCTTTGTCCAGCATGTTGAAGAATGCAATTATCCCTTTTCCATGCTCTTTGGCGACCGAACCAAACCTTTCGGTTTGTATCTCAATCCCGGCAGTAGAATTTATTACCACCACGATGTTCTCTGACACTAAGATTCCGTTTGCAGTTTCAGCATAGAAGTCCGACATACCGGGAGTATCGATGACGTATATCCTGCTATCGTTGTGGGGAACACTTGTTACCCCCATTGAGAAACTTGCTTTCTTCTCTCTTTCAACTTCTTCAGAATCGGTTGCAAGGATGCCTATACGATCAATCAACTTAGCGTTATAAAGCATCGCATCAACAATTTGAGTTTTTCCAGACCCGTGGTGCCCAATTAGTGTAATGTCTCTCTTGGCATCGACAGGAATCTTGTCCATATCTGACCACCTCCAAATCTATTTCAGTCTACTTTCGCGATCCAGTTATAATTACTGGAAGAGAAGGCACTCCCGAGGACGGCGAATTGATTATTTCACCATTGACAGATAGTATCGATGACTTCCCTCCATCAAGACACATGAGGGATTCAAATCCCTTGTCTTTGAAGAATTCTATCATCTCTTTGAAGGTTAAGCCATAGCTAGTCTGCTGATAGCCATCAATTACGATGAAAACAACTTCTCCGGTTTCTTTGACTCCAACAAGCGTTCTTGGAGCTCTGACATCCAGTAGAGATGCTGAATAGTAGTTTCGCTCGTAACTGGTTACAGGCTCGCCTCCATGTATTATCATCGGACCACCTTCAACAGCTCCTGTTACCTTCTTCCCATATGAATTCAACAACTCAAATGAAACAAATTCTCCAACTGAAGCCTTGTTCCCTATCTTCTGTACGGAAGATGGCGAAAGAACCAACACATCTGAACCCTTCTCCACACGGGATACGAAACCCTTTTTGGTAACCATGCCATCCCTTATTACAAGATAGGTGAAGTCATCAAAATCAGGGATACTGTTTCGATACTCATCTGTGTACAAGACGGCTTCTCCTCTATACGGAGAGTTAACTCCCGTGATTTGAAGAAAACGGTCTCCAAACTTGGCCGTGTAGAATACATCCATTCTTGAAACATATACTTCACCACCTTCAGTGAAGTAAATCGCCGGTCTTCCGAGAGTTGGAAGGCCTAGCACTTTGCCATCTCGAACAAGGAGACCTATTGGTAGATTATGATTCTGATCAAAGTATCCGCCATTAATCATTATCTCTGCACCGCTTCTTTTCAGAGTATCCGTTGCCTTCTCAAGACCTGCAATTTCATTGTTAGCGAGTTCAACTCCAAAAGAGAACTTCGAGCCGTCTATTTCGAGATAAGACATTGTGAACTTCTGGCCGCCCGAGTAAGACTCGAATACGTTTAGGTCGAAATCTAAGCTGGCCTCCTGCTGTATTGTTCTTCCCATACCACTTTTACCTCTAATAATCAGCGTCATTCCTTTGATCTCATACTCAACGTCCGACCACGGTTTCTCAGCAGAGATTTTCACAAATCCCCTCCCGGTCGTCACAGACATCCCTTCGTATGAAAGAAATGGATCTACTTTCGCAGGCTTCAGAGTGAGGGCAAGTGATCCGCTTCCGGTCCACCAAATTGTGAAAAAGTCCGGGAGAACATCTCTATCAAGGGTCACATAGATCGCTTCCTGTGTGTTTTGAATACCCTTCACAGTTACCGGCTGAGAATAGAGGATCAGCGCCTCTGCTTCGCTGAAGAAAGATTTGTCTGTAATAGCTGCAAGCAACTCTGCGTTGACTAGAACCTTGCTATCTCTGATAATAAGTGAGTTCTCAAATTCGCTTCCAAACTCCACGGTTGCTCTTTTTGTCTCATGTGAAAGTGAGACGATAATCCCTGACGGAAGAATCATTATCGTCTCTTCTTGGCGAAGAGACTGAGAAACAACTATCCCCCTTATCAACTCACCAATTATGTCCAGTTTTACGAAATCCATTGAACGCTCAACAACTACCGCATCGGCGAAGACCCTTGTCTGTCCTCTATCGTCAAGGTAGATCAGATTCTTTGCTGAAGTTACCAATGAAATTAGCAGGAAACAAATGAACAGGATACGTCTCATTGAATGCACTCCCTACAGTACCTCGTAGACTATCGGAGGAGCCTGCACTCTCTCCTCTGAAACACAAAAACAATCGCGAATTGCTACAGTTTCCCTTTCAAACCTATCCCTTTGATTAGCATAGACTATGGCGATCGTTTCCCCCTTCTCAACTCTGTCTCCAATCTTCTTAAGAACTCTCAAACCCACAGCCGGGTCTATTCTATCTTCCTTTCGTTCTCTCCCTGCGCCAAGCCTCATGCAGATCAATCCAATTGATTCGGCATCAACCGATTTCACATATCCGCTCACCTGAGATCTAACCTCTTCGATGAGGGCGGCCCTGTCAAAACAACTCTCATAGTTCTCCGAGAAATCCTTTGGCCCTCCTTGAGCATCTACGAATTCGTTGAACTTTTCGATGGCTTCACCAGAGTCGATCATGCGATCAACGATTACTTGTGCATCATCTTCGTCTGCAACACCACCAACTACCAACATCTGGCTTGCAATCACTCTGCAAAGTGAGCTGAAATCATTTGGACCTTTCCCTTTAAGAGTTTCTATTGCTTCCACTACCTCAAGCGAGTTTCCTACCGCGATTCCCAGTGGCTGGTTCATATCGCTTATCACAGCCTTCGTGGTTCTTCCCTTCCTTTTTCCAATGTCTATCATCGCCAACGCAAGTTCTTTAGCCTCTTCAAGGTCTTTCATGAAGGCGCCCGAACCGATCTTGACGTCAAGAAGAATTCCATCGGAATCGATAGCTAGTTTCTTGCTCATTATGCTTGAGGCGATTAGTGAAATCTCATCAACTGTGGCCGTAACGTCTCGCAAAGCATAGAGCTTCTTGTCAGCGATGGCTACCTGTGCGGTTTGACCAGCAAGAGCAATTCCTATTCGTTCTGATTGCTGCTTGAATTCATCAATATCAAGTGAAGTCTTGAAGCCAGGAATCGATTCCAGTTTGTCGATCGTTCCTCCTGTGTGACCCAAACCTCTTCCCGACAGCTTTGCGAAAACCAATCCTGCTGCCGCAACGATCGGTCCAACTACCAGAGTCACTTTGTCGCCCACTCCTCCGGTAGAGTGTTTGTCGACTTTTGTGCCACTAATGGACGAAAGATCGATCTTTTCTCCTGAGTCAGTCATGATCTCTGTCAGACAAAGTCTTTCTTCTGCATCAAGATGATTGAAATACACGGCCATTAACCACGCCGCCATCTGATAGTCTGGAACATTGCCATCTACAAAACCCCGTATCAGCGATCGTAGTTCATCTCTAGTGTTGGAATAGCCGTTTCTCTTCTTGATGATTATGTCGTAAGTTCTCATTTAAACACCTTCTTCAGTGGTAACTTAACTTTCAGAATCGTTCCTGTACCATACTCGCTCTCAAGGGAAATTACTCCGCCGTGTTTTTCGACTATAAAGCGTGTAATAGCCAATCCAAGACCTGTACCACCCATCTTTCTTGATCGGGCCTTATCAACCCTGTAAAACCTTTCAAATATGTGCTTCAGAGAGTCTTCAGGTATTCCAACACCCGTGTCTTCAACTTCAATCATTGCATGGTTGTTTTGAGCATAAGATCTTAGCCATATCTCTCTAGGCCCGTGCTCCTTAGCGGAGGTGTACTTAACGGCATTATCGATCAGGTTCAGAAGAAGTTGAACAAGTCTATCGAAATCTCCTTCTACAAAAATCCCTTCTTCTACGTCAACATTTACTGTAACACCCTTCTCACCTGCAAGGGGATCGACAATTCGAATAACATATTTGACGACTTCTCCGAGCTCTACGTCCTCCTTGCTGAAGGAGGCTTCGCCCGATTCGAGTTTCTCAAGGTCAAGCAAATCGTTTATCAATCTTGTCATTCTTGCCGATTCGTTTTCGATTATTGAAAGAAATCTGTAAACTGTGTCTTTGTCCTCAAGATCATCTTCTGCAAGCGTTTCAGCATATCCATGAATAGATGTTAGCGGTGTTCTAAGCTCATGAGAGACATTGGCAACGAAATCCCTTCTCATCGCCTCAACTTCCTTCTCCTTGGTAATATCCCTAAGAAGAATGAGATATCTCACATCGTTCTTCAGGGAGACTCTCATAATCTTACACTCTCTTATCGTTCTCTTCGGGTAGTAGATCGTTATCTCAGATTCCTGATTCTCTCTAGTTCTTACCGAATCTTCAAACAAATCGCCAATGTAATAATTGTCTATCGCTTCACTTATCTTCCTTCCAATTAGCTTCTTGCTCGAAAGCTCTTGCGCGGCTTTATTAGCGTAATCAATCCTTCCATCCTCTGATACTATCAAGAAGGCATCACTCAGATTATCAAAAATCGTCACAAGATCTTCGATTCTTGCATTTAAAGAAGTTACTTCCTCTTTAATGCTCGAAACAAGCTGCTGAACCTTCTTATAGATGAAAATAAACTCGGCGCTTCTCGGAACTTCTACAAGGTCCGCAAAGCGCCTTTTGGCGGCTTCTAATCTCTCGTTTTTCTGTCTTTCATGCCTGAACAGAATCAAGAAGAGAAAAGCTATCACCGCAACAGTAGCGAGGACAGCATAGAACAACGGATCAATCTTCCTTTCCAGGATCTCTGAACTTGTAACCTTTACCCCTAACAGTGATTATGTACTTTGGATTAGAGGCATCTTCTTCGATCTTAGTTCTTAGGCGTCTAATATGGACGTCAACTGTTCTTGTGTCACCGTAGTAATCATATCCCCACAGCTTGTCCAGGAGAACGTCTCTACTGAAGACTTTGCCCTCATTTTCTGCCAGGAATCTTAGAAGTTCAAATTCCAGAGGAGTAAGGCTGACCATTCGGTTTTTTACCCTTACTTCGTATTTCTCGGTATCGATCTCTAGGTCTCTCGCAAGTATCTTCTTTGGCCTTTCTTCTTTTGCCTGTGCGCTCTGCTGAATCCTTCTGAAAACCGCTCTTATTCTAGCCAGAACTTCTCGCACGCTGAAAGGCTTGGTAATATAGTCGTCTGCTCCGAGCTCGAGTCCCAACACCTTGTCGAATTCTTCGCTCTTAGCACTCAAGAATATAACAGGTGTCTGTCTGAACTTTTCGGTTGCTCTCAGGTTTCTGACCAGTTCGAACCCATCCATTCCTGGAAGCATAATATCAACGATGAACATATCAGTTTCATTGTCCTCGGCGATCTTAAGCGCTTCTTCAGCATCATATGCTTTCAGGACGTTATAGCCCTCCTTTTTCAAGTTAAAAGTAAGGAGTTCCACGATCGAAGGCTCATCGTCAACAACCAGAATACTCTTCTTTGCCATGCTTCTTCCACTCCTTCCGTTTCGAATTCACTTCCTCTGCATATTTTTTCAGAATAGGTGTTGGATCAACTCCACGCTCCACGTGTGCCAATAGCTCCCGGGAATGACTCTTATCGATATTCGCAAGCGCAAACTGAACTTGAGATTCCTTCAAACTCTCGAAATCAAGCTTTACGCCCTCAACCAACAACTCCGATCTGATCTCCTTCTCGTACTTTCTCAGTCCGCTTAGAGACTCCATCGGCATCTCTTCAAATGGAGTACCCGGTTTCGGAATCAAAGGGTTCAAACTAAGAACCACACTTGTATAACCCATGCTTGAAGCCTGTAACGCCATCTCGGCTATCTCTTGTCTATCCTCACGCCTTTCAAAGACGGCTCCATAGATGTAGTACATCTTCACTCTACGGAAACCGTGCTTTCTGCCTAGCTCCAAAGCGCTGAGGATATCTCCTCTGCTTATTCCTTTAGCAAAGGCATCTCTCATTCTCTGGCTTCCACCTTCTGGGGCAATAGTGAAAATACTCTGATTGGACAATCTGAGTGACTTCATTAGAGTATCCGAAACGGAATCGAGCCTAAGAGAAGAAACTGATAATTCGTACCCTTTCTCAATACAGTGTTCGGCTACTTCATCGATACCCGGATAGTCAGTAACGGTTGCTGCCACAAGTCCAAATCTATTCGTGAAGTCAGCTACAGAATCCATCAAGTCAAATACCTCATCAGACTTTCTGAATCTTGGTCTTCCGTATCTGTGACCAGCCACACAAAACCTGCACTTTCTAAAGCATCCTCTGCCTACCTCAATTAGGTACCGGTCTCCAAATACTGAATCGGGACTGATGAATACGCTCTCACCAAGAACATCAGAAAAGAAAGGAGTCACATGTTCCGTCTCTAGAGAAGCAATTATCTCCTTTCTGTGCATCCAGTGGTCAACAGCGGATAGACCATCAAGGAACTCCTCACTTAAGTCTCCCCTGTGAACCACATCGGCAACTTCTGTGAGGAGGTTATCATTGAAGTAAGTCATGGCTCCACCAGCAATGATCACCGGGTGAAACTCATTTCTCTCCTCTTTTCTAAGTGGAACAGAAAACTTATTAAGAATGTCAAAGACGTTCATTAAATCAAGCTCAAAGTGAACAGAAAAAGCCCAAATCTTGAACTCGTCAAGCGGCGTGAGTGAATCAAAAGAATAGTACTTCAGGAAGTCCTTATTGTAAAAGAACCTCTCAGCCCTCACGCTGCCTAATTCGTTAAGCTTTCTCAGCAAAACGTGCGTAGACAGACTTGCACTTCCTACTTCGTACGAATTTGGGTAAATAAGCGCTACCCTAACATCGCCAAATCCACTTACTTCCCTAACAAACCGCTCTCTGAATTTCAAACTCGAGACTTGCTCGTACTCACTCCAGCTTCTTTTGTCTCTCGGTTTACGCACTAAAAACTCTCCTGAGAAAATCAGCAGATATGAATTTACGCGAAAACTCGAAAGAACCAGCTTCAGAACCAAGCTGAGTAACTGACCCCGAAAAGCAGACTTCAGCATTGTCGGAGACAGATTCGATCTTTATGTTGACAACCATCTCTCTTTCCATCAATATCGGAGACTGATGCCTGACAAAGGTCTCGGAAACCACTGAAATCAACGATTCTGACTCAAAATCGGAGATCAGTGAATGGCCGCAGTTATGGATAATCTTCATCAAACCACTAGTCGACAGCAGGTTCAATAGTTCAAAGTCATACCGTTCCGACCACCTAAGCGAAACATCCGACGGAGTAACTGCTAGCGTGAAAGTCTTACCTTGTAGCGACTTCAGCCGCTCAAAATCCAACATTTCGCTTTCACCTCTACTCCTTTGTGATCTCGGGATCGCCTGCTGTCGCCCCAGGAGCAACCTCTACAGTCTCAATATCATCTCTATAATAGTTGCCGGTTTCAAGTCCCAGGATTTCGGCCAGTTCTTTGCCGGAAATCGTCTCCTTCTGAAGAAGATAGTCGGCCGCTTCATCCAGTTTCTTCCTGTAATCCGAAAGAACTCTCTTCGCCCTTTCATAGCACGTCAGAACTATTGTCTTAACCTCTGAATCTATCTCACTGGCAATTTCTTCAGAATAGTTCTTCATTCTTGTGAGCTCTCTTCCGAGAAATACTTCCTCTTCCTCTTTGCCCCAAGCGATTGGTCCCAATCTCTCACTCATTCCAAACTGAGTGACCATACTCCGGGCCATCGCACTTGCTCTTTCCAAATCGCTTGCAGCACCAGTGGTAATCTCGCCAAACACCAGATCTTCCGCCGCTCTTCCACCCAGGGCCTGAGCCATATTGTCTATCAGCTCAGACTTAGTTATTAGATACCTGTCCTCTAGTGGCAGACTTTCCGTGAAGCCGAGAATCGAAGTGCCGCGAGGAATTATTGTAACCTTGTGCACAGGAAAGGCTTTTGGAAGAATCAGACCGACTACGGCATGTCCTAGTTCGTGATAGGCAAGTATCTTCTTCTCACGATCGTTTATTCTCCGAGATCTCTTAGCCGGTCCCGCAAGAACTCTATCGATAGCTTCCTCAAGTTCAACCATTCCAATCATCTTCTTCTTCTTTCTAGCAGAGAGAATTGCCGCTTCATTGATCAGATTCTCCAGGTCCGCTCCAACAAACCCTGGAGTTCTCCTGGCAAGCAGCTGGACATCAACTTCAGGGTCTATAGGTTTACCTCGCATGTGTATCTTCAGGATCTCTGTTCTTCCTTTCAGATCTGGCGGATCAACTGAGATTTTCTTGTCAAATCTACCTGGGCGCAGCAAAGCTTTGTCCAGAATATCTGGTCTGTTCGTGGCCGCAATAACTACAACTCCGGTCCTAGCATCAAATCCGTCCATTTCGACAAGAATCTGGTTCAACGTCTGCTCTCTCTCGTCATGGCCGCCCCCGAGTCCTGCTCCTCTGTGCCTACCCACGGCGTCAATTTCATCAATGAACAGAATCGCAGGCGCTGAAGACTTAGCCTGAGTGAAAAGATCCCTAACTCTTGCCGCTCCAACTCCAACGAAGAGTTCGACGAAGTCCGATCCGCTTATGAAGAAGAAGGGAACCCCTGCTTCTCCGGCCACAGCTCTTGCAAGGAGCGTCTTCCCCGTTCCCGGAGGACCCACCAATAATATACCTTTGGGCATTCTTGCCCCTGTTTCCGTGAACACCGAGGGATCCTTCAAATAACTGACAATGTCGGCTAGCTCCTGCTGGGCCTCCTCAACTCCCGCAACATCCTTGAAAGTCACATGTTTGTCAGTGTTGACATATTTCTTTGCCGGACTCTTAGTGAATGTGAAGGCCTGTGAATTGCGGCCAGACATAGATCTCATCAAGAAGAACCAGATGAATACGATTACTGCAAGAGGAATCATAGTTCCAAGAAGATTCACCCAGAAGAGAGAATCGCTTCCTCTTTCGAATGTGATGTTTACTCCTCTCTCCGCCAATCGGTCTATGTGATTCTGAAAAGTTTGAGTCATAAGAGTCTGAGAGGGGACATACGTCTCAAGCGATCTTCTGGGGTTGTCTCCTGTTATGTACACGACTTTTCCATTATCGTAAACAACTATATCAATAATATTATTAAAGTCATCCAAAAACTTAGTGTAGGGAACTACAACACTTGTCTCAGTTGGATATAGGCCCCTGAGTGCAATTAGCAGGAATATACCCAAAACAACATAGAAGAGAATCATTCCAATCTTGGGCTTTTGATCCACAGAACTACCTCCTTTCAAGGCAAAAAACTACGCTGTCGAGACTGGAGGGGCAAACTCTGCAAAGCTCGCTCGTGACAACACCTGGAATCCAGAGGATATCTCCAAAAGCGTTTTCAAGAACCATAATTCTGCTTGAGAAGCCCTTCAAACCTTTCTCTGTAACTACATCGATAACTTTCTTATTTCTTGACATTCCAAACGGGATGATCTTGTCTCTTTCATCCATCGGCCGCAAGCTCAAAGGGAAGGAGAGCTTATCGCTCGAACATATGCTATTAAAGGCACCGTCCAATCTTTCGATCATCGCTTCCGGAATTTCTTCGTTGCATTCCAGGGAAATCTTCCATCCTTCTAGTTCACGGCTGAAAGGGAGAGAGTCTATACTTTGCCTTTCGATCCGCTTGAATCTAAGTTCTCCCCCGTAGAAGAAGACATATCTGCCAATCTTCGAGGCCTTGATATCTTCTCTAAACTCAACAGTCCACCCTCCTCTACTAGAAATCAGGAGATCGAAAAAGGCAACAACTCGCTCTCTGGAGGGTGGATACTTGTCAGAACTAAGAATAGAAACGATCTCTCTCACCATCTCCAACAAAACGGCCCTTTCAACTTCTTTAAGCTTCAAGGCCTCCACAAAAAAAACACCGTCTGCGAATTCGATCTGCTCCAGAACCTCTTCAACCCTTTCATGGATCAGTGCATATCCATCATTGATGTTTTCAAAGAACCTCCACACGGCCTCATTAAGTGCTGAGTTTATCTTTCTAAGCTCCGGAATGATTCTCAGACGAACGTAATTGCGCTCAAAATCATCCTCAGAGTTGGTTTCATCCTCCATAAATGTAACCCTGTTAATTGTAACATAATCTATAATACGTTGCATATCGCTGAATAGCAGAGGTCTTATCAAATCGCCACCTAACGGGCGCAGTCCAATCACGCCTTTCATGCCAGTTCCCTTCACGATTCTTAGCAGGATATTTTCTACAAGATCGTCTCGATTATGCCCTACGGCGATTAAATCTGCACCGATAGACAACTTAACTTCTCTCAGAAAAACATATCTTACTTCCCTCGCCGCAGACTCTATCGACAAACCGCGCCTCTTTTTCAAAAGCTCATTAACATCTCGTCTTTCGTGAAAGAAGGGTACCGACCGCGCCCGACAGAAATCGCCAATCATACCTGCTTCCTCGACGGGTCCCTTCCTTCGAAGACCATGGTCGAGATTTGCGGCAAAGAGGTCTATTCCCAGCTCCGATTTAAGATTTATCAGAACATTGAGAAGACACATTGAGTCCTTCCCTCCAGAAACTGCTACAAGAATTTTCTGACCACTTTCTATTAGGTCCCATTTCTTGATGAATTCGAGGACTTCCTTCTCGAAATCACTCATTTGCACCACCACCAATAATAATGCGCCCGTAAAGGGCGCATCTGGAGCCAACGAAGGGACTTGAACCCCCAACCTGCTCATTACGAATGAGCCGCTCTACCGGTTGAGCTACGTTGGCACCTGGTTCCAATTCTATATCACCGCTTTTCCTATGTCAATCTGTCATGACGCATAAGAGACGCTTCTTCGTTCCCTTATAACAGTCACCTTAATAACACCGGGATATTCGAGTTCCTCTTCAATTTTCTTGGCAATATCTACGGCCATTTTCTCGGCCAGCAGATCATCAACCTTTTCTGGCTCTACAATTACCCGAATCTCTCTCCCTGCCTGAATTGCGTAGGCCTTTTCTATATGCTTGAATCCGGTCGCAATGTTCTCCAGGTTTTCAAGTCGTTTAATATACATATCAAGCGACTCCCTTCTAGCTCCTGGCCTTGAAGCAGATACAGCATCTGCGGCGGCCACAAGAACCGCTTCAGGGGTCAAAGCCTCCGTCTCACCATGGTGATACTGTATCATATTGACAACCTGAACCTTTTCCCCGTACCTCTTGGCAATCTCTCCCCCAATAATCGCATGAGATCCCTCAACTTCGTGATCAATTGCCTTTCCAATATCGTGAAGGATCGCCCCCCTCTTCGCTTTGTCAATGTTCAAACCCAGTTCGGAAGCCATTAGAGCCGCAAGATGAGCAACCTCAACAGAGTGCTGCAATACGTTCTGACCGTAACTCGTCCTGAACTTAAGCCTTCCTAGTAGTTTGACAAGCTCTGGGTGCATCGAGGGAATACCTACTTTCATCAAAGCTTCCTGACCCGCTTCTTTTATTTCACTGTAGATCTCCTTTTTTGACTTTTCGTACATTTCCTCAATCCTAGCAGGATGAATTCTTCCATCTTCAACGAGCCTATCCAGTGTCATCTTTGCGATCGCCCTCCTAAGAGGATTGAAACAGGATACCACAACAACTTCAGGTGTATCATCGATCACGAGATCCGAACCGGTCAACTTCTCAAATGCTCTGATATTCCTTCCCTCTCTGCCTATGATCCTTCCCTTCATCTCATCGGAAGGAAGGCTTACCGCGCTTACAGTTATATCGCCCGTATAATCTGCCGCATAGCGCTGGACTGAGTTGACGATTACCCATTTGGCGTATCGATTGCCTTCTTCGTCGTAGTGATCTTTCATCTCCTTAAGCTTCTGAGCAAGATCATGTTCGTAGATTTCTTCAGCTCTCCTCAGGACTATCTCTCTGGCATCCTCCATCGAAAGGTCGGCAAGGCTGAACAGTTTCTTCTCTGCTTCTTCTTTCATCTCTTCAACACGAGCCCTTTCGATATCCAACTGTTGTCGAGTCCTCTCAATAGCTTCTTCCTTTTTATCGATGTTATCTTCTCTTCTGGAAATCCTTTCTTCCCATTGCTTCAGTTCTTCTCGATCTCTCTTGAAATCCTTCTCTTGCTCCTCACGAAGCCTGTGGAGTTCTTCACGGCCTTCTAAGAGTGCCTTCTTCTTAAGATGATCCGCCTCTTCCTGAGCCCTCTTGATTATCGACTCTGAATCCTGTTTTGCGGATTTCAGTTGAAGCTCAAGCTCATCCTTTGCCTTCTTCACAGCCAAAGGGGTGAGTATAAAATAAGCCAGCGCAATACCCGCTGCCAGGCCGGCTATTATACCAATCAGTAGCATCATAGTTTCTCATCGCTGGTCCTTTCACCTAGCCTTCGAGGAAACCAGCTCCCTCCCTTCATGATTTCTCTTTGATCTCCTCAATAATCTCATCGATTATCGAAGAGGAAAACCCTCTTCTGTAGAGTTTTCTTCTTATCTTATCAGGATCAGTCAATTCTGTGTTGCCCGCAGCTCTTTTTCCAATCTCTTTCAAGTCGCAACTGTCCAGTTCTAATTTAATTGTATCGTCAATTACCTCTTCTGAGATTCCTAACCCAAGAAGCTCCTGTCGAAGCCTGAACGGGCCTTTGTAATGCACATTCAGTCCGTCGCTTACATAGAGTCTGGCGAAAATGCCGTCGTTAACTAAGCCCTGCTCTTCCAGCTTTTCAATGACCTCTTTGATCTCTTTCTCAGAATACCCCTTCTTGAAGAGCTGTACTTCGATTTCCCTTCTTGACCTCAACCTGTATTTCAAATATCTCAAAGCATCTTTCATTGGATCTGAACCCATCACTTGTCGTCTTCCTTCTCCTCTTTCTTGACTTCCAGGAGCGGCAAACCAAACTTCGTCCTTAGCCTGTTTTCAATCTCGAGCATCAGCTCAGGGTTTTCCTTCAAGAATTCTACTCCATTGGCCTTGCCCTGCCCAAGGCTTACTTCACTATTATCAGGAGTCATGTAAGCGTACCATGCTCCCTTTCTATCTATCATGTTCTCAGAAACCGCAAGATTGAATAGCTCGTTTGCATGCTCGATCCCTTGCCCGTAAATTATGTCAACCTTGGCTTCTCGAAATGGCGGGGCAACTTTGTTCTTCACAACTTTAATGGTTGTCTCGTTTCCAAGAACTGTGTTCCCTTCTCTTATAGCACTGCCCCTCCTAACCTCAAGTCTTACCGAAGCATAGAATTTCAGTGCGACACCCCCGGTTGTTGTTTCAGGATTACCGTAGACTACCCCGATTTTCATTCTTGTTTGGTTAATGAAAATCACGATGCACTTCGATCTACTTACGTTCCCAGAAATCTTCCTAAGTGCCTGTGACATAAGCCGAGCCTGAAGACCAACCTGCAGTTCGCCCATCGCCCCCTCAATCTCGGTGCGAGGCACTAAAGCTGCAACAGAGTCCACTACAATTAGATCGACCGCACTAGACCTGATTAGGCCATCAACAATGTCCAGAGCCTGTTCTCCGTAATCAGGCTGAGATATCAAGAGATTGTCAACATCCACCCCAAGATTCTGCGCATAATGGATATCGAGAGCGTGCTCTGCATCGATGAAGGCAGCTATCCCACCCCGCCTCTGAACTTCTGCAATAGCGTGCAAGGCAATTGTCGTCTTTCCGCTCGATTCAGCACCGTAAACCTCAACTACTCTGCCCCTTGGATAACCCCCCACTGTAAGGGCAATGTCGACAGCAAGTGAGCCGGTTGAGATCACTTCTATACTCTTCTGATCTTCTTTATCTCCCATAAGCATTACCGAACCCTTGCCAAACTGTTTCTCGATATCTTTTATTGCTCTATCAAGTGCGTTTTTCTTATCCTTCGACAGCATGTTCAATCAGTCCTCCTTCAAAGCTGCATGTGAAGACCTTTCTGTACCTAGCTCCTTCCCTGGAGAGAATCGATTCGAATATTGTGGCTTCTCCAACAGGAAATATCACTCGTTCACTATCAAGTGTACTCAAGAATTTCCGCCACATTGGCGGACTGAATTTCATCCTGCCTACAGTCAAATGCGGTCTAAAATTATCTTCAACAGGCAGATTCATTGCTTCAAGAACTACTCGCGTCTCTCTCTGTAGATTAATGAGACTCTGATTTCTTTCAATTCCTACCCAAATAACCTTTGGCAAGTCCTTATGTTTGAAGTAACCTATGCCTCCAGTTTCCAGAGTGAATGAAGGAAACCCTCTCAGTCTACGCGACAACATCGATGCCAGTAAAGAGAGTCTTTCCGGCTCTATGTTGTCAAGAAATGCAAGAGTAACGTGAGAGTTTACTCCCGGAACCCATGATGCCTTGAACCCCATCCTTCTAAGCCTTTCCGAAATACTGTCTATCATAGCGGAAACCCTGTCGCCTGTATCAACTGCGATAAAAGAGCGCAAGTCACTCCCCCCCTTTGAAAATGTCTAGATTCTTAAACAGGTAGTTGGCTCCACTCGCTGCCGTGACACCTGCGACGAAGACCTCAAGCCACAGCACCAATGCTTGAGAGGGGAATTCCCATAGCAAATTCATGTAGAGAATTACCAAGAGAATCATTTGAGAGAACGTCTTAACCTTTCCGAGAGCATCAGCCGCGATCACTTTTCCCCTGCTCGAGGCAACCATTCTTATCCCTGAGACAAGCGTGTCTCTTACGATCAGTATGAAAAGGAACCAGAGACTGACTCTCGAAATCGCCATGAAGCCCAGGAAGACTGATGTAACAAGGATCTTGTCAGAGATCTGATCTAGAAACCTCCCCAGATCCGTAACGAGACCACGCTTTCTTGCTATTCTCCCGTCAAAGAAATCTGTAAGTGAAGCAATTCCGAAGACAAGGAATGAAAAGTAGTAACCGACGACATTCCCACTCATTAGCAATAGAAGGGTAGGTAAAGCGAGAACCATTCTCGACAAGGTAAGAATGTTAGGCAAGTTCATCAAGAACAACACCTTCCATGTCATGCTCGTAAGTATCTGTGATTCTGGCTTTCAAGAAAACTCCTTCCTGCTTATGGCCCTTCAAAACAACCACTCCATCAACATCAGGAGCGCTGTTATATGCTCTTCCCAGCGTGTAACTCTCACCGCTCTCCTCAAGCAACACAGTAACTACCTTTCCTTTAAAGTCCGAAAGGCGCTCCGCCGAAATCCGATCCTGTTCGTCAAGCAGAAGCTCAAGCATCTCCTTTGCCGCATTCTTGCTTACAGTAAGCTTCTTATCGAATGCTGGCGTTCCTTCCTCTCTTGAGTAGACAAAGCCTCCGAGTCTATCGAACCTAACACTTCTTGCAAAATTGACAGTCTCGTTGAATGTAGCTTCACTCTCACCTGGGAATCCGACCATTATTGTCGTTCTCAACACAGCATGAGGTGCTTTTTCTCTGATTCCAAGGAGCAAATCGCGTAACTGTCTAGAGTTCTTTGACCTGCCCATTCTCTTCAGGATCTCATCGGAACCACTCTGAACAGGTATATCGAAATAATCTACCACCTTTGAAAGCGAGAGAATCGAATCTATCAGTTCATCTTCCACATGATCTGGGTGAAGATAAAGAACCCGTATCCAGAAATCTCCTTCAAGATCATTCAATTTACCGAGAAGTCCGGCAAGAGTGACTCCCTCATCCAGATCTAAACCATATTGCGTACAGTCCTGAGATACTAGAACGATCTCTTTCACACCTTGTCGCACCAAAGAAAGAGTCTCTTTAACTATGCTTTCTGAAGTACGACTTGCCGCAAAACCCTTGAAGTTGGGAATTGAACAGAAAGCACAATTTCTGTTGCAGCCGTCTCCAATCTTCACATAAGCACTATATTTTTCAGCGACTCTGGTGGAGTACTCGTAGACTCCATCAGGTTCACCAATGAAGAATACCTCGTTTCTCTCGATAAGATCAGCGAGCGTTGCCGGGCTTGTGACTCCAACTAACCCATCAACTTCGCGGATCTCAGATTTCAATTCTTCGAAATATCTTTGAACAAGGCACCCGACTGCAAGTACTCTTAGATTCGGATTGTGCTCTTTGTAGGAAAGGGCCCTGAAGATCTCTTCCAGGCTCTCCTTCTTTGCATCGTCGATAAACCCACAGGTGTCTATAACTAGTAAATCCGCACGCGAAGCATCTTTTACTATCTCATGGCCCCTGCTTCTCATAATGCCTATGAAATTATCCATATCGGCAATATTCTTTGAGCATCCCAGAGAGAGAACACCAAACTTCATAGTCTTTCCTTTCTCTTGAAGAGGTACAGCTCCCTGATTCGCATGAGTTCTTCAATATACTCCCGATCCCGATAGTTCGGATAAGTGTATGGAAGTGGTGCAAAAGCACCATTGACGAAAATGAGAGTTATCTCAGCAGAGATGCCGTCTCCGATATAAATACGATTCGCCCAATGCTTAGTTGATGCGAGAACAAACTGAGCATGATGAACATAGCCCGGATCTAGATTTACTTTTCTCTTCCCTTCCAGTCCAAATTTCTCTTCAATATCGTTTGTAATTCTCTTTATAAGGGAAAGTTGTTGAGGGTGTACGAGCCTCTTAAAAGAAAGCAGCTTACCTTTAAGACCAAATCCCATCTCATCGTTATAATAAGACGTGTATTTATCGAAATCCAGCGATTTCGATATATAGTCTGCCGGTCCAAACTCCTTCTCAAGAACAGGTTGAATTTCCTGAAGCCTGTAATCTATGTATGAACCGAAAGCGAAGACAACGAGATTGACCATTTCCGTTTCTCTATAGCTTCCCATCACTTTACACTCACTTCCGCCAGTGGAATACTCACATTCACCATCTCGCCTCCGCCCCTAACCGTATACCTTCCGGGCAGATCTTGCTCAACAACCAATTTATCGTTTCGTCTTATCTTGAGTACCAAATGCTCACCAGGTTCAAGAACATACCCCTCATCACCGAGAAGAATTCTGAGACGAGACGAGAGGTCGAAAAAACCGACTTCAAATTCGGTAGACTGCGATTCTCTTATGTATCTAAAAATGTAAAGCGATTCTATAAATAGGAAGAGAGAAATTATCAGCAGTACTACCGATGCTACCTGGCTATTAAGTCTTGCTCTCTTTCCCATAAAAAGCGCTCCAGTCGAAATTATGGATATTCTACGGATAATTATAGCACGTTGCTATGGCACATTTTCTGAGTGGCGCCATCAAAAGATGTATGTAAATAACCGTGATATAATTTTCACAAATACGCCTGCCGGGAGGTGATCAGCAATGGATAACACAAAAATCCCAAAACCTACTATAAAGAGACTCGCCGTATACCACAGGTGCCTGGAAAACATGGTTATCTCAGGAGTGGCAAGCGTATCCTCAAATGATCTGGCAGAAAGACTCGGGATTAAAGCCAGTCAAGTGAGAAAGGATCTTTCATATTTTGGAGAGTTCGGAAAGAGGGGTGTCGGTTATAGTACAAAGCATCTTCTTGATAGTATTAGCGAAATCCTTGGAATAAGGAAGAAGTGGAAAACCTGTATAGTGGGGATGGGAAACCTCGGTATGGCGTTGGCCAACTACCCCGGACTTGAGAACTCCGGTTTCATTTCGAAAGCGCTCTTCGACAACAATCCAAACAAAATCGGTATTCCAATGCCTAACGATCTTGTAATAGAATCAACAGAAGTGTTAGAGGAAATTGTGAAGAAAAGGCAAATAGAGATAGGTGTAATCACTGTTCCCGCGAACGCGGCCCAAATCATCGCTGATTTATTGGCAAATGCGGGTGTCAAGGGGATTGTCAACTTCGCTCCAATCCGCCTTACTCTGCCTCCTGGCATAAGCAATGAGGAAATTGACATTTCTGTCTCATTCAGATCACTTGCTTTCAATATGACATTCGGTTCTTCCAGAAAAGGGAGAAGAGCTTAATGGTTCTTGTTTCAATAATCGGAGGAAGCGGGGCCGGAAAGACGTCCGTAACCAACGTAATCTTCAATCACTTCAACGAAAGAGCAGCTGTTCTCTCGATGGATGACTACTACAAGAACCTGGATCCCGGAACTGATCCGAGAGAGTTCAATTTCGATTCTCCGAAAGCCTTTGACTTTGAACTCTTTGAACAGCACCTCAAATCCGTTAAGCAGAACAAAAGCATTATGGTTCCAGTCTATAGCATGGTCACGTACAGGCGAGAAGAAGGAATCTGTAGAGAGTTTCGGCCTAAACCGCTGATTATCGTCGAAGGGCTCCTGGTAATGTTCAAGAGGGAAATGAGGGATCTCTTCGACTTCTCAATATACATAGATGCGCCGGCAGATGAAAGGCTTATTAGAAGGATAGAACGTGATACTAAAGAGCGAGGTAGATCCGTAGACAGCATAATAGAACAGTATAGAAAGTTTGTCGCTCCGTCTTTTGAAAGTTTCATTGAACCCCAGAAATACTTTTGTGATATAGTTTTACCTGACGGGGCCGCGAACACTACCGGTCTTAATGTCATAATCAACGCCATTGAGAACATGTTGAACAAGTGATCGGGCTGGAGGTGTAGAGTGCCAAATAGAATACTCTCGGTCATTGTGTTTCTGGTAATCGCAATTCTTTCCTTTTCCTTTAGCCAGAAAGTGATCATTGAGGATTTCGAGAATTACATTAGTGATTATGTAAGCCAAGAGCCGCAGCTGCCCAAAGTTGTCAGGCTCAATCAGGACCTTGATTATCTGTCAATCTACAGGATGTACAAACTCCAGATGGTTGGGAGCATTGAAAAGAAAGAGAGTTCAACGACTATCGCCGGGTTGCTGACCAGGCATCTCGGAGCTTTCACAGACATTGACTTTCGCGATAACGACGACAGGATAGCCTATAGCGCCTTTCTTGCGTGGGTTCTAACAGACATGTCAGGAAAACCCTTTGAGACCTATACGTTAAATGAGATGCCGGCATATCTTGAGGTCTTCAACTCCTACACGACAAGAGTCAGGAGTATGGCAGAGACTGTCTATAAGGAGTGGATAGCATTCGCTCTTGGCCTCGTGAAGAGCAAACCTGAAGCGTTTCCCGAGGAACTGACTATAACAAACTCTTTTTCTTCCTTCAACCTTGCAGTAGACGCTCCTGCAGAGTCGGAACAAGAAATTCTGAGTCTTTCAGATACCAGGATACTTGAAGCCCTTAACTCTACGATCTCGACCTTGAGTTCGAAAGAGTACCGAGTGGACACTCTTGTTGATGAAGAAGTAAACAGATTAGCAATTCAGACTGCTATGGATCTAGCTCAGATTTCCGGTCCTGAGATGATGGCATCTGGGAGAGAACTCTTCCGGCTATGGCTTCTGAGATCTATGGCTCTGATTGATTATGCTCCCTTTTTCCCGGAGTCGATCCCGGTGAAACCGAAAGAATTGGCAGGGTTTGAGCTTGGCACTGAACCAGATGACTCTGAGTATCGAGAACTAATGGACGTCCTTGAGGAGAATCCAGAAGTAAAGGCTCAAGTCTTTGAAAAGATTCAGATGGGCGCCCAGCTGCTTTCAATTAAGCAATTCACTCCGGTCGGCCTAATCGAGAACGACATCACCAGTGAAGTGAGAAAGATCATACCCATTCAAACAAACATAATGGGTCGGATAAGGAACGAGCTCTCAGCCAACCTCGTTTCAAGCGTTGAAAAGAAAATCGATCTCTGGTGGTTGAGAATTGTTGCCTACGCATTGATGGTTGTTCTGGGATTCACTCTCTTCGACTCTGTCAAGAAGTATCTGTTAGGTACTATCATCATTCTTGAAACCTTGTACATATTCTTCATTGGTAACATTACTGTTGGCATCTTCGATCTTTCTCTGCATTCAATAGTGGCATTGCCCGCCTTTGCATTCGCGTTCATTCTGACCGTTTCTTCGCTAATGAATAGGAGAAAGAGAAACAGAGTTCTGCTCTTGAAACTGCTAATGCTTGTTCTCATAGCCATTCTGCCATTCCTTAATCTTTTTAACGAGCAAACAGAGCTTTCAATGGACAGTTTCGATGGATTCTACGATTCAGTTTACTATTCAACTCTGAAGAACGATGTGTTTCTTGCCCCTGAGTCGATGATCAGCCTGCAGACAAGAGAGTTGAACTCACTTGTTTCGAGTGAGTTGAACACTCTGAAAAGAGTCCTGAGGATAATCATCACCAACAAACTGAACTCTTTTTCATCCGAGGCAGGGTTGACCTACAGTATAGATGCCAACGGAAGATTGAGGGTAACGGCCCCGACCTTTAGCGAGTATTTGTCTATTGAGAACCAGGCCGTATATGCATCCGAGTTGCAGGACCTCACAAAAGATATCAATAGCTTCATAAGAGACAGCAACAGAAATAGCAAAGGTTACGCCAATGCCGTTTCAAAATTACTGGCCACTTCAGAGACAATTGTCAAATACGCTGGACAAACAATGAGAAAGGATTTCACCACTTCACTTGAAGATACTCTAGGATCAAGACCTGAGCTTTCCATCGCTTTGGACGATTACCATCAAAGAATCGATCCGCTGCTAGAAAGCAAACCCTTGCCAATCCCGGTCAAAGTCTACAGAGTTCCAGAGTTTGCGGCGCTAGTAGTTGCTCTTTTTTTGCTGACGATTACGCTATTTGTTGTAAAGAAACCTGTTATCTCTTATATCCACCTTGCAGTAATTGTAGTATTCCTGTTAATACAGCTCCCGGGCCTGAGCGATCTAAATCTCTTTGTCCAAGGTGGTTCTCCGATGCTGAGTGTGCCTATTGAACCTTCGATAAACATTTTGTTTTTGGTAGTTTTTGCGGGTATAATTGTGTTATCAGTTCTATGGATCTTACTATCTCATAAGAAAGGGAGTGTTGTTGAATGAAACTAAGACTATTGTTGGTGTTCTCACTTATTCTCATGTTTGCTCTCCCAGTAATGGCAATGAAGGTAATCATGATTACTGACGTTGGGGGGCTCGGAGACAAGTCATTTAATGATGGAACTTGGGAAGGAATTGTCAAGGCCTCTGACTTCCTGGGAATTGACAGAGAAGTCGTACAATCAAAGGAACAGTCCGACTATATCCCTAATCTGTCAAACGCAGCAAAGGAAGCAGACATTATCTTCGCAGTTGGCTTCATGATGGCCGATGCGCTGTATAAGGTTGCTCCTCAGTTCCCGGATACTTACTTCGTAGGCATAGACATTGACCCTGTTGAGAACATGCCGAATAATGTAGCAACGTATCTCTTCAAAGAACAAGAAGGAGCTTTCCTGGTAGGTTATGTGGTAGCGGCCATGACAGAGACCAACATGGTAGGCTTCGTTGGAGGTCTTCCAATTCCCCCAGTTGAAAGATTCCGCTACGGCTATGAGGCCGGAATAAGAGTCTACGAAGAGATACACGGAAAGACGATAAGCATGCTTCAGGGATACACTATGGATTTCAACGATCCTAAGAAGGGTAAGGACCTTGCCATCGCTCAGTTCGCAGAAGGCGCCGACATTGTCTTCCATGCAGCTGGCGCGTGTGGAAATGGTGTCATTGAAGCTGCAGCAGAAAAGGGAGAAGGTTTCTTTGCAGTTGGTGTCGATGTTGATCAGGATTACATGGCTCCTGGAAGAGTCCTAACAAGTTCTGTCAAGAGAGTTGACATGGCTTCCTATCAAGCCGTTATGAGTATCGCTCTCGGAACTTTCGAACCCGGAGCAAAGACACTCGGAATAAAGGATGAAGGTGTTGGAATTAGTCCGATGACCTACACTAAGGATGTTGTTGGACCGGTTATTCTCGGCGAAGTTGAGTTCCTTAAGGGTCTTCTAAAAGCCGGAACGCTTATTGTTCCTGATACTCAAGAGAAGCTCGATGCGTTCGTTGTTCCAGATATAACCCTTCCGTAATGGAATTAATTCACACAATCGTGTGATATCAAAGATCGGGAGAGCGACCTCTCCCGATCTTTCGTATCATGAACGATGGAGGTGAGCGTGTGGAAGAAAGCTACGTTGAAAGCCTCGATCTCTCAGGTATCGCAGTAGCTATGAAAGGAATTGTGAAGACCTTCCCTTCCGTTGTTGCTAATGATCATGTGGATTTCTTTGTTAAGAAAGGCGAAATACATGCGCTTGTGGGCGAGAACGGAGCAGGAAAGTCTACTCTCATGAATCAGTTGTATGGGCTTTATACTCCTGACGAAGGAGAGATCTTCATAAATGGTAAGAAAACAGTTATCAACGGGCCAAAGGATGCTATTGACATAGGAATCGGGATGGTCCACCAACATTTCATGTTGGTGGATAACCTGACTGTCGCTGAAAACGTAGTTCTAGGTTCAGAACCGAAGCACGGTCCCTTAAAAATGTTCATGGACACTAACAAGTCGCGTAAGATCGTTACGGACTTGTCTAAAAAGTACGGACTAGCCGTTGATGTGGATGCTTTTATTGAAGACATTCCAGTTGGTATGCAGCAAAGAGTTGAGATTCTGAAGATCCTATTCAGGGGTGCCGAGATTCTCGTTTTCGATGAACCGACAGCCGTTCTAACCCCTCAGGAGACCGAAGAGCTTTTCAAAATACTTAGAGTGTTAAGAGATAATGGAAAGACGCTTATTTTCATCACTCATAAGCTAAATGAAGTCATGGCTATTACCGATAGGGTGACAGTGATGAGACTCGGGAAAGTAACCGGTAAGGTGAACACCAAAGACACAAATCCCAGACAACTTGCAAACATGATGGTCGGAAGAGAAGTTCTCCTAAGAGTCGAAAAGGAAGAGAAACGCGCCGGCGAAACCGTTCTAGAAGTCAAAGATCTCCATGTGAAGGATAATCGAAACTTAGATACGGTCAATGGTGTCTCGTTCTCGGTTCGTCAGGGGGAAATTGTGGGAATCGCCGGCGTAGCAGGTAACGGTCAGACAGAGCTTATCGAGGCGATCACCGGTCTTAGGAAAGTTGAGAAAGGAAAAATATACTTGAGTGGCGTTGATCTTACTAATCAAACGGCGCTTGAAATAAGAGAAGCTGGTTTGACACACATCCCGGAGAATAGACTGAGAAGGGGAATGATAGCCCAGTATCCAGTCTATTACAACCTCATCCTTGGTAAACAAGACGAAGAGCCCTTTTCTCAAGAGGGGTTCATAAACCTTAGAAACGTAAAGGAATTCTCAAAAGGCGTAGTAGATGCTTTCGATGTGAGACCAAAGAACATAAACATGCTCGCTGGCAACCTCTCGGGCGGGAATCAACAGAAGGTTGTCGTGGGCCGAGAACTGAGCGTTGTTCCGATAGAACCGAAAGTTGTGGTAGTCTCTCAGCCCACCAGAGGTCTGGATATCGGAGCAATCGAGTTTATTCATAAGACTTTGATTTCGATGCGCGGCAAGGGCATTGCCATGCTTCTGATCTCAATGGAACTCGATGAGATTTTTTCTCTCTCTGACAGGATACTTGTCTTCTATGAAGGAGAGATTATGGGAGAAGTTACTCCAGATGAAGTCGACAGAGAGGAAATAGGACTTATGATGGCAGGGCATAAAAAGGCCGAAGTCGTTAGGGAACGGAGTGATGAAGGATGAATACCAGCAAGATCTACGCATTACTAGTACCGATCGTCTCCGTTTTGATAGCTCTCCTGATAGCTTCCGTGATTATTATCATGATCGGCAAGAACCCAATTACTGCGTATTCCATAATGATTGACGGCGCGTTTGGTAGTCAGGAAGCACTTGCAGATACTATTATGAAGATGACACCCCTGATTCTAACCGGTCTTGCAGTCGGGTTCGGATTCAGAGCAGGAGTCTTCAACATAGGCGCTGAAGGCCAGATGACGATGGGTGCCCTAATAGGTGCAATAGTAGCCATGAATATCGGGGGAATTCCTTCGGTTATTGCCATCCCTCTTTCAATTATAGCCGGAATGCTCGCAGGTGCCTTCTGGGCATCAATAGCTGGTTTTCTGAAAGCTTTCACTGGAGCGCATGAAGTTATTTCAACGATCATGCTCAACTGGATTGCAGCTAACCTTGCTTCCTATATGGTGACCGGACCCTTGGCGGTCGGCTCCGGTACTCCGAAGAGTCCGGAAGTTGCAGAAGCATCGAAGCTTCCGGTAATACTAAAAGTTCAGGCTACTGAACTAAGCGTTGGGATTTTCATTGCCATTGCTGTAGCGATCATAATGTACATCCTGATAGAGAAGACCACCATCGGTTACAAGTTAAAGGCCGTAGGATTCAACCAGCATGCGGCTGAGTATGGCGGTATTAGTATTAGAAAGAGCATAATTCTTACAATGGCAATTAGTGGTGCTCTTGCTGGTATGGCAGGAATCGTCGACCTCATTGGAGTACCTCCTCATAGATTCGTCGGCGAACTCACAGGAGGAAGAGGATTTGACGGTATCACCATTGCGTTAATTGGGAGAAACCACCCAATCGGAATAATTTTTGCGGCTCTTCTGATAGCAGCCTTAAGAACAGGCTCCAACGCGATGCAGATTAGAGCCCAAATCCCTAACGACATCGTATCTATCATTCAGGGGATAGTAATCTTCCTTGTGGCTGCTGAGAGAATTGTCTCCACTCTTATTCTGTGGAAGCGAAAGAAAGGAGTGACTGCTATATGAGCTGGATCGAAGCGATCTTCGCAATACTTGTCAACCCCCTATTCTATAAACTCACTTTGCTCTCTGCGACTCCTTTAATATTCGCCGCTCTTGGAGGCACTTACAGCGAAGTCACCGGCGTTACGAACATCGCTCTTGAAGGTATTATGCTCATGGGAGCTTTTACCTCGATCGTCTTCACCCTACTTTCTGGTAACGCCTGGATCGGTGTACTAATGGCCGTCATCATAGGAACGGGGTTCACCTGGTTCCACGCATGGGCAAGTATTAGGTGGTCGGCTAATCAGATAGTTAGTGCTACCGCTCTTGTGATAATCGCTCAGGGAACAACTTCATTCCTGATGATTCCGATCTTTGGAAACGAAGGCCAGACCGATTTCATTGGAAGAGTTCCATACCTTGACGCAGGTTGGTTGAAGGGTATCCCTTTCATAGGCGAGATTTTCGGCTCTATGAGTCCTTTTACGTATATCTCAGTAATTGCGGTTGTTGCCAGCTGGTTCTTACTGTACAGAACACCTCTTGGTCTTCAAATGAGAGCGGTCGGAGAAAATCCTGAAGCTGCTGATACTCTAGGAATAAACGTCTACAAGATCAGATATTTCGGAGTTCTAATGAGTGGAGTTTTCGCAAGTCTTGCCGGGGCCTTTCTTTCGGTCGGTGAACTGGGAAGATTCGTTGAGAATATGATTCATGGAAGGGGATTTATTGCTCTTGCCGCTATGATACTCGGAAACTGGAATCCGGTTGGGGCCATGTGGGCTGCAATACTTTTTGGAGCGGCGGAAGCGATGAACCTGCAGTTACAGAGTAGTTCAATTGTGTCGGTGTCGGCAGGTGTGAAACCATTATTCAATATGATTCCATTTGTTGTCACGCTGATAGTAGTGGGCGGTTTTATTGGCAAGACGCGATCACCTGCTGCTTCGGGAACACCTTACGAAAAAGAATCCTGATTACGAAAACAAGAGGCCTTTCGGGACCTCTTGTTTTACACAAATCTCAGAGCCTGTTGAAGTCTGTTCAAAGTCTTGTTTCTACCGAGAAGAAAGATAACATCAACAAGTTCTGGCCCTTCATCGGCCGCTGTTAGAATATGTCTCAAGGACATGTAGAACCCCTTTCTATCGGGTTTGAATTCGTTGAGAACTGCTCTGATCGTCCCGACTATTTCATCGTTGTTCCATGCATCAAGATACTCTATTCTGTCTTTGAAGGCCTCAAGAGCCCTATAGATTCCCCTATCGATATCACTAGAGGGGTTGAAGGTAGAGATTTCCGGCTCTTCAAAATAAAGATGCATTTTCTCCGGCACTTCCAATAGGGTTTCCACTCCCTTTCGAACGGAGTCAATTGCCCTTCTCAACCACTTCCTATTGGCGATGACTTCTTCTGAAGACATTAGACCTGCTCTCACAATAAACGGAATCGTCAGATCGGTTATCCTATCCAAATCGCATTCACGAATGTAGACCCCGTTCATCCATCTTGCCTTGGTTTCATCGAAGATTGCAGCGCTCGTATTCACTCTCTCAATCGAAAAGCTTTCGATTATCTCCTCGTGTCGTAAGATCTCCTTACCATCAGGATGTGACCACCCTAGTAAAGTAAGAAAATTGAAGAAAGATTCTGGCAAAAAGCCTTTCTCTCTGAATTGCTCTACAGATGTATCTCCATGTCTTTTGCTCAACTTCTTTCCATCAGGCCCAAGAATCATCGACAAGTGTGCAAAAGATGGTATTGGTGCTCCAAAAGCTTCATAAAGAGCAAGTTGCCTTAGGGTATTAGATAGATGATCATCTCCTCGTAAAACGTGAGAAATCTCCATAGAAACGTCATCAGCAACTACCGCAAAATTATATATTGGTTGACCGTTGGACCGCATTATCACAAAGTCTCCAATTGCTCCCTCTTTGAAAACGACCTCGCCTTTGATTTTATCGGGAAGCCTGTACTCCTTGCGTGGCATGTTAAAGAAGACAACCGGATTAAGTCCTTTGGCTTCGAACTCCGAAACCCTTTCTGGCGAGTTGAAGACCTCCAGCATCTCTTGAGAATAATGAGGTGCCTTTCCTTCCGAAAGCATTTTATCGTGAAGCGCTTCAATGTCTTCAGGATAAGCATAGACATTGTAGGCTAGCCCCCTTTGAAGGAGATCGAATACCATCTCCCTGTAAACTTCTCCTCTTTCACTTTGTCTATAGGGCCCAAAGGACCCACCCACATCGGGTCCTTCATCCCAGGTGATCCCCAACCACAAAAGTGACTCCATGAGTTGCTCCTCAAATTCCTTTGTGGATCTTGAAACGTCGGTATCTTCAATACGAAGGACGAGCTTGCCGCCGTAATGCTTCGCAAACAGGTAATTGAACAACGCAGTTCTGGCACCACCAACATGAAGGTATCCAGTAGGGCTGGGCGCAAACCTTACTCTAATCATCATCATCACTTTCCCTTCCAGCAAAAGCAAGTAAAATCCCCGAAATACTCTTGCTATCAGTTATTTGTCCGTCAACAATCATTCTGATCGCCTCTCTTGAGTCGATCAGAATCGGTACCACAAACTCTCCTTCATCGGGACAGGGATCCTGAACCCTTTCCACCTCTGCAAGGTAGATATGAATTATCTCATCGGAAAATCCCGGCGAAGTCTCAATCGTAGTCAGTTTGCGTAAGTATCTTGTAACATATCCCGTCTCTTCCAGCAGTTCTCTTCTGGCGCAGTCTTCTGGGTTCTCACCGGCATCAAGCTTTCCGGCAGGTATCTCGAGCATGAACTTCTGAACGGGGAAACGGTATTGCTTCACGAGCAGCAATTTATCATCTACGAATGGAACGACAGCAACGGCACCGGGATGACGAACAACCTCTCTAAACGCCGTAGTACCGTCTTGAATCGAGACGGTGTGTCTTTCAAGATCAAGAATTTTGCCCGAAAAGATTTTCTCCTTTCTTATCGAATGCTCCATCTTACTTCTCCATCTCAAAATGCAGTGGCAGGAGCTCATAGGAAGTAGTTCTCTTGGTTATTCCATCGCCCACTAGAATCACTTCGAAATTGCCAAATTCTGCCATGAACTGTCTGCAGGCCCCGCACGGAGAAGTCGGTTCCTTTCTGTTACTAACTATTGCAATACTCCTGAACTTCCTGTAACCCTGTGAGACAGCCGAAACAATCGCAGATCTTTCGGCACAGATGGAAAGTCCATAAGAACTGTTTTCTACATTGGTTCCAACGAACACTTCGCCTTCCTCAGTAAGCAAGGCCGCACCAACAGGAAACCCTGAATATGGCGAATAGGATCTATCCTTTGCCTCAATAGCTTTCTGAATTAGCATTATCTCCTCTGATCTGTCTTTCATCAACCTTCCTCCTGTCAACAATGAGCCTGATCTTCTCAACTTTATTCTTTCCGGCAGCGAGGATCTCAAAAGTAAAGCCATTAACAATTATCTTCTCTCCGACTTCCGGAAACCTTTCAAGTACTTCCAGAAGATAGCCTCCTATTGTCTCAAACTCAGTATCTGGAAAATGGTGCTCAAGTTCTCTCTCGATATCATTTATTGGTGTCATTCCGTCAACAATGAACTCGCCTTCTCCTAGCCTCTCTATCATAATCTCTTCGGACTCTTCGTCATACTCATCCAGGATCTCACCGGTAAGCTCTTCAATTACATCTTCCATTGTTATTATCCCTGCTGTCCCGCCATACTCATCGATAACTACCGCGAGATGATTCTTCTTCTCTCTGAATTCTCTTAACAGATCATCGACTTTCTTCGTCTCGGGCACGAAATACGGGGCTCTCATAATTTCCTCGACACTAATGCTATGCAGGACATCGTTATCCTTCCTATCGAGTATGAAATTTAGCAGATCTTTCGCGTAGCAAACTCCGACAATTCTATCAATGTTTTCTCTGTAAATAGGATAGCGAGAATAGCCTTCCGATTCTACTAATTCCATTAGGTCAATTAGCGGCTTTTCCTCTTCAAGTGCAACGATTTCCACCCTTGGAGTCATAATCTCCTTCACCGAGATGTCCTTCAATTCGAGCGTCCTTTTCATAATCATTCTCTCTTCCGACTGAAGAACCCCTTCTTCATGGCCGGCATCGACGGCCGACCTGATCTCGTCTTCGGTTATGAAGGGAGCAAAATCGGCTTTCTTACCTCCAATGAAGACTATGAAGAAATTCGAGATGCGTAACAGAAGCCACAAAAGAGGTTTCAGAATCATCGTGATTACGGAAATTACCGTTATCATTTTTCTAAAGAGTCTTTCAGAGTTTTCTCTTGCAAAGATCTTCGGAGTGATCTCTCCAAACACAAGTATTAAGAATGTCATAACTCCCGTAACAAGCGCTGCGGCAATCCCTGCGGAGTTGCTCGGAAGGAGCTGCAGTGCAAGCAAGGTTGCGAGTGATGAAGATAGTATGTTCACAACATTGTTCATGACAAGTATAGCCGTAAGAACAGAATTAGGGTTCTCTACGAAATACCTAACAGACTTGCTGAACCGCTTTTCTTTGTCATCCATGAGATCACGTAGCTTCAATTTGCTCATCGACATGAGAGCCGTTTCAGTTCCAGAGAAGATGCCCGAAAGATAGAGAAGGAAGCCAAGCAGTGCCAGATTCAGTATAAGCGAAACAGGGTCCCCGCTACTAGTAGGGTCTTCCACTTCTTATTTGCACCTCCAAATCAATAATGATACGGTCTGTTGTCAAGAATAGTATGTGCCCTGAAAAGCTGCTCCAAAAGAATTAGAACGGCCATTTCATGCGTAAATGTCATTCTTGACAAGGACAGCTGTTGCCAGCCCTTCGATAGAACCTCTTCACTAAAACCCAAGGGTCCCCCAATGAAGAAAGTCGGGCTGCTTACTCCTATATTTTGCCATTTTTCAAGCATTCGTGCAAACTCTTCCGATGAGCGATGTTCTCCTAGTTCGTCAAGAAGGAGTATCTTGTCGCTCGAGTCGGCAATTTTCAAATACCTCTTGCCTTCTCTCTCTTTGACAATCTCCTTGTTCCTGGAGGTGTTGCCTCCTAGAGGGAGATACTCAATATCAACTTTACCAAAGCTGCTGAGCCATTTTCTATACTGGTCGATACCCTCAACAACAAAACCCGACTTTGGCTTCCCCGTTGCAAAAATCCTGATATTCATCTTACTTTCTTTCCGCTCTTGATTACTCCCTTTACGAGATCTCTAGAGAAATTGTAGACGATTTCACTGTAATCCTTCACCTTCAGAAGCAGCAAATCGGCATCGTATCCTTCCTCTACTCTACCCTTTCTACTCTCAAGACGCAAAGCGTATGCGCTATTCACAGTGTAAGCATTTATCGCTTCTTCTACGGAAAGACCACAACGCGAAACCGCCAAGAATATTATTAAGAAAGGGTTATAGATGTTGCAGGAACCGGGATTGAAGTCTGAGGCTAATGCAACTATAGCTCCCCTATCTATCAATTCGCGACCTCGTGCAAAATCCTCATTAAGGAAGAAAGATGTTCCAGGCAGAAGAGTGCAAACTGTATCGCTCTTCGCCAGGAGTTCTAATGTCTCATTGTCTGCGGAGATCAAGTGATCGGCGGAGGTGGCTCCAAGCTCAACCGCTAACCTTCCGCCTCCTGATGATGAAAGTTCATCCGCATGGAGTTTCGTCTTGAACCCCATTTTTTTCGCCTTACTCAAATACTTTCGCGACTGCATTTCGTTGAACACACCCTTCTCGCAGAAAACGTCAACCGTATCGGTGTATTCTCCAAGTTCAGAGAACATGTCTGCCATCGAATCCAGAAATTCCTCTTCAGATCGATACTCCTCTGTCAATGCATGGGCACCCAGAAAAGTGGGAATAATGTCCATTGGGTGAATGGAATTCAATGTCTTAAGAACCTTCAGCTGCTTGAGTTCGTTATCCCTGTCGAGACCGTAACCGCTTTTGCCCTCAATAGTAGTAACTCCAAGAGAAAGCATCGCGTCAAGGTATCCCATTGACTCGGCCACAATTCTGGAAGCAGGAGCGCTTCTTACTTCTCTTACGGTTGACCTGATACCCCCTCCTGCATTCATTATGTCCATATAACTCTTCCCAGAAAGCCGCATTATGAACTCATCACTTCTACTGCCGACAAACGGGATGTGGGTATGACAATCGACAAATCCGGGAATAACCACCAGCTGGCTGCCATCAACATACTCGTTCGCCTTCACAAATTCGCTACCGACATAAGTAATCTTGCCTCCCTCGATTGCAATGTTCACACCGCGTTTGATTTCAAGAGAGGACATTTTCTTGCCCCTTAACGGCCCCAATTCTGGAGGTGAAGCAGTCTGCAAGACGTCGACAATTGCCAAATCAACCAACATCTCTAACTATCCTTGTCTGCAATGAAATCCAGCACCTTCTTCTCAAGAATTGAGGAGCTGGAAAATCTCTCGAGCCTAAGATAATGATCAGCAACATCAACAAGTGCCTGAAGTGGAGTAAGTCCTACTATTTCAGATCCTACAATCGGAACTCCGTACCTTTCAGCTTCCAACCTTATCACTTCGAATACCCTGAATAGAGGAGTCTTTTTGTAATTGGTCATGTTCATCGAGATCTGAACCATATTCCTGTCCTCTAGTCTGAAGCCAAGCGCCTTCACATACCGAAATCCTCCGCTTATATGTCTGATTGACTTCGCGATCTTATTTGCGATCTCGATTTTGTCAGTTCCCAAATTCACGTTGAAAGCGATAAGATACTCTCTACAACCTACCGCCACAACACCGGCAGAAGGATGAATCTCTGAAGGACCAAAATCAGGTTTCCACTGTTCGTCAGCGATCTTCGAAGCAAAGTTTTCGAACTCTCCTTTTCTTATGTTTGAGAGACTTACACGCTCCGAACAAGTCGCGGAGTCTTCATACAGGTAGACTGGAATCTGTAGCTCGTCACCAATTCTCTTTCCCAGTTTCTTGGAGAGAGCCACGCATTCCTCCTTTGTCGTATTCATAACAGGAACGAGAGGAATAACATCAGTTGCCCCCATCCTCGGATGTTCACCAGAATGGTTTCTTAGATCGATCAGTTCTTTTGCTTTAAGAGTCATATTGAACAGAGCAGTTTCAACTGCTTCGGGTTCACCGGCAATCGTAACGACAGAACGATTGTGATCAGCATCACTTGAATAATCTAAAACCCATACATTCTTTACCTTACTGGACTCTTCGACAATCTGCTCGACCACATCCAGCCTTCTTCCTTCACTGAAATTTGGCACTGATTCAATGAGTCTCATCTGTACCTCCTCAAACAAACTGCTATTCATGTTCTCTATCGTACTCTACCTCTTTACCTGTGTAACTTTGGACAATACCCAACTGTAGCGCAAATATCATCGATGACGATCCGCCGTAACTTACAAATGGCAAAGGGATGCCCGTGACTGGCAGAAGCCCCAGATTCATTCCGATATTCTCTACCACGTGAAAGGCAAAAACAGCGAATATCCCGCTTAGAACTATTCTACCAAACTCACTTGTGGTTTTTCTGGTAATCGACCAGATTCTCCATAAGAGCAAAGAATACAACACTATAAGCGAAACGGAGCCTATGAAACCCCATTCCTCCCCCAGAACCGAGAAAATGAAATCTGTGTGATCTGCTGGAACGTATCCAAGTCTGTTCATAGTACCCTGAAGCATTCCGGTACCTTTAAGACCTCCAGAACCAATTGCTCTGATTGCCTGAATAGTATTATAGGCGGCACCTGACGCATATTCTTCTGGATTCAGGAAGCTGAGGAGCCTATCCCTTTGATATGGCTTGAGCCCGAACATAAAGACAACTGGAACAACGAAAGCAATCAAAGCAGTCATCGCAATCATCAGTTTATCAAATCTCTTGCTGATGAGAGTAACAAAGTACCAGATTACTACAATTATGATGGTCGAACCGAGATCGGGTTCCAGATAAATCAGACCTGCAAAGATGGCGGCAGAGAGAACACCAAGAGAGAAAAGGCCGTATTTGTTTTTCGCTTCCCTAGAATAGATGAACCCCAAGAAAAGTATCAGAGAGAATTTGGCCAGCTCGGATGGCTGAAAACTGGCGATGCCCAGGTCTATCCATCTTCTTGAACCTTCTCCAGAACCCAAATAGAGAACTGCGACCAAAGTGACCACTGAAGCAAAAATCAAGACAATAGACATACTCTTCCAAAAGTTTCTCTTAATCACATACGCCGTGAAAACGAAGACAGCACAAGAAAGCAGCACCCAAACTAATTGCCTTCCGAACAGATACTCCTCTCTCTCACCAAAAGTTGCGCTAAACAACACGATGAGGCCAAACACCATTATAGAAATCATAAATATTGGAAGTAAAAACTCTGCTCTTCTCCTCATTATGCTCTCCTCTCGCCCGAAACAATTATATATCTTAATTATTCTACTTGAGATTCTAGATGTTGATTCGCCGACAGTGGTCACGTCGTCTCAGATTGCTTTGCTCTGGAGGTAGGCAAAAATGTATAATCTCATTGTTAGGGTCAATTTTTCAAAAAGAGCGAGATATTGAGTATTAGAACCCGAGACAGGCAAATTCGATTTTTGAAGGACGTGAGGTTGATTATGAATGTAAGAGAAATCATTGAATCAAAGGATCAAAGAAAGCTATCCATGGTTTCCGCATACAGTTACTTTGAAGCCAAATTCGCAGAACAGGCCGGTGTTGATTTAATCCTTGTAGGAGACTCCCTCGGAACTATGGTTATGGGCAAAAGAGATACATTATCGGTAACAATGGACGAAATGATCTGGTCTCTTAAATCTGCCCGCAGGGGCTCAAAGCAGGGGTTTATTGTTGCCGATATGCCTTTTGGATCCTATCAATGTTCAAGAGAGAAGGCAGTTGAAAATGTTATTGCCTTTCTAAGGCACGGCGCCAACGCTGTAAAGATTGAGGGAGGTTACGAAACTGCAGACCTGATCAAGTATCTAGTTGATAGAGGATTACCTGTTATGGGACATATTGGAATAACTCCTGAACACGCCAGCTTGGATGGGGAGTACCACATACAGGGAAGAGATGAAAGAAGCATCAAGAGGCTTATTGAATCTGTGAATGATCTCGAAGAAGCAGGCGTCTTTGCGATTCTTCTGGAAATGGTTGTTGAAGACGTTGCCAGGAGGCTGACTGAGGACACGTCAGTACCAACATTCGGCTTGGGTTCAGGGCGTTACTGCAATGGACAGTTTCTTAGATTGCATGATCTTCTCGGCATAAACGACGAGTCGAAACCTAAGTACATAAAGAGATACGCTAACCTGAAAACAGATATCATTGCTGCTCTTTCAAGGTTTGACGAAGAAGTGAAGTCGGGAATGTTCCCCGATGAGGAAAACGCATTTGAGGGTGTTGAAGAGGTTTGAAGGGCGGCGGTTCCAGGCTTGATGATGCGGAAAAGATGAAGTGTTGACATGATGGTAGGAGAGAATGTAGTTTCTTTCTCTGAAATCGATTCGACAAATCGATTCGCTATTGATAACCTGGACAGGCTGCCTTCTGGCTCGGTCATATGGTCACTTTCTCAAACAGAGGGTTATGGTAGACATGGAAGAGCCTGGTATTCAGGTAAAGGTGGATTGTGGTTCTCCGTTGTATTCAAGCCAACGCTAATCAAAGAGCCAAATGAATACACAAAGACCGTCTCTGTTGCTATAGTCGAGACTCTATTGCAGCTGGACTTCAAGTCTGTCAGAATAAAATGGCCCAACGATATCCTCATTAGCAACAAGAAAGTTGCTGGCGTATTAACTGAAGCTGTCTTCACCGGGAACTCGCTCAATGGTATCGTGGTTGGCATAGGCATAAACGTGAACAACGAGATCCCCGCTGAATTGAAGAAGATTGCCACATCTCTTAACTCGGTGAAAGGAACCTACATATCCCTAGAATTGCTTCTTGGCAAGCTCAACAAAAGGATTGAACTTCTGAGGAAGCGATACATCATCAGAGGGAAGAACAAATACTTGACGAGACGTTGGAAGAAACACCTTGCTTTTTCCGAGGGAGACGAAATAACTGTATCCCTACACAAAGAGGAGAAAGTGACAGGTATAATAAAGAGGATCAACCCATCATCGTTACAGATCGAACGAGAAGACGGGGAGATCCTTGATATCAAGTCCGGCGAGCTTATTCTCTAGTTTCCCTAATCACTTCTGAAAGAAATTCTTCTGTGACTCTTACTACAAGAGTCCTATTCGAAAAGCTTATTGAAACGACATCTCCGGGTTTTAGTTCGGAAGATGGTTTCGCCGGAACATTGTTCCTTTCAACATAGCCCTTATCAATCGCTTCTTTTGCAATTACTCTTCGCTTTATTATTCCATTAACCTTAAGAAATTTATCCAGGCGCAAATCAAATCTCCTATAAGTATACGCTTGACTATCTATCTTCAAAAAGGTATAATTATGTCAACGAGATGTTCTTGCCCCCGCCACTCCGCTAAGTGCAGGGGCTCTTTTTTTTACTTGATTACCACAAGGCTTCTGATTACACTCATATCTTCGATGAACTCGCTATTTATAAGCACTCCGCTCTCAATCTCCAATCCCATAAGCCCGGTCAATATGTAGCCGGAATCAATAAAGAGACGCGCAAACCCATCAGAACCTACGAACCCGAGGAGTTTGTTGTATGTTTTCAGTTCCGAGACTACCACTCCATTTTGAAGCTCTTCGTTGGTTCTGATTTCATTCTTCGAAGAAACGTACAACCAACCATCCTGAATCCAAATGTACTGGCCCTCAACAATGAGAACGTCGCCTGAAACCAATACTTGCAGATCGGGATCAGTCTTTTCAATCATAGATCTAGCATCATCTATTGATCCTTTGTACCCTGCCCTAACTACATAAGAATATCCAACTGATTCAGAGTCATCGGAAGCAGTCCCCTGCGTTCCCATAAGGCTTGAGAAGATATCGTCAACCGAGATATTTGCATCGATCATAATCTCGCCTGTCATATCTTTTGAGAAATCTACGAAGCTCACATTACCTATTCTGAGAGCTTCCAACTCTAGAGGAACCAAGCCGAGACCGACAAATTCAAGTTCCGATAGAAAGGAAAGATCGTCAATCCTTGCAAATCCAGAAACAAGTGGGAGGTGGCGCGTAACTTCAAGATCGTCAACAGAGGCTCCTTCTAGAGCAACATGAAACCTCTCTCTGCTTTCTTCAAAAAGAGGAATAGACAATGCCTCTGCAATCAATATCCCCTCCTCATTCCAAACAGAGCCCTTCTGAATAGTGCCTCCCATATCCACGTAGAAATAGCCGAAACCCGGCGAGAGATCAGACTTAACCAGAGAGAGGTTGTATCCCTTTCCAACCATCGAATATGCCTCGATGTCGCCAATGTAAAGGTACTCTTGATCCACGGCAATACTCAGTTTGATATCAGAAGGCAGCAACTGTGGAAGCAATTTCTCAATTGCCGTCTTCACAGTTCTGGGGTTTGATATCGGGCCAAGGATTGCTATCACGCGATCTAAGCCCTCTGAATCCACCCATGCGGCCAGCCCAAAATCTCCATCGAAAGCCCTAAAAATATCCTTCGGATCAAGACCATTATTATATGCCAGCATCTCAACGTACTGAGCAATCAGCTGTTCTATGGCCAGCTGATTGAGCACCATATCAAATAGAACTGTTTGCTTCGAAACTTTGTAATTATCATTTAAGTGCTCTACTACCAGGACGCTCTGTGACGACACTGGCAGTCTCTCAGCCATGGAATCAACACTAGCTAGTGATAGTGCTCCGACAACAAGTAAAACAAGCACCGTCAATTTCTTCATTTATTCACCTCCAAGATCGTACTCTGATTTTAGACGACTGAACAGCCTGAACTGTTCCTGGTGTGATTCTACCACTAGATAGTTGTGTAGGTGTGACTGCCATCCTCGTTGTGACTTCCAAACTATGAGTGTAGTAATTGGCAAAAGAAGGTCTTGAGCTAATGATTCTAATTGGTATATAGTATAATGATTGTTGTCAAACGTGATTTGGTGCCAAGACCTAGAAAGAGAGGAGCGTTGCTTGAGGTTTCTGAAGCTTGTCCAAAATGATCTTCTTCTCATTTTCAAGTCAAGAGCTTTTCTTCTGATGCTGGTATTGCTGCCGGTAGTTCTTGCATCAATCTCTTCCATAACTTCCGATACGGGAGGTTACTCAAACTTGAGGATAGGTATTGTAAATGAAGACAAGACATTTGTAGGGCTTTTTTTCGTACAGTACGCTACATCAATGCTTAAAGGCGAAAATATCGTCCAGCTTTCAAGCAGGAGTGAAATCGACTCCGTAATCGATGATCTAGATGGTGTCTTTGTTATTCCAAGGGGATTTGCAAACAATCTCCTTTTTCAGGAACCGTCGGAGCTAATCTTCATTCCCAATCCCGGTTCGATGCAGACTGCGGTTGCAATCTATCAAGTGATGAGCAACGTATTGAGAGAATTCAAAGCTCTCCCCGTTGTTGCAGATCCAGAATTCATGAAAACAGTGGATATCGACCCGAATTATGTGGCACCCTCTCTCTCCGTCGAAGGGATAACCGAATCAAGACTCAGTTTCTCTTCCCTTCTCTTTCCAATAGTCCTGGTTACGACGATAATGTTTGTTTCAACAGTCGGAGCCGCAACGGGAATCTTCGAGGATCGCAGAAGTGGAGTGATTGACCTTCTACGGCTTTCAAACGTTGGAGCAATAGAGTATACAGGAGCCAAGGTTTTGAGTTTCACGGTTTTTTCCACAATACAGGTTCTGATATTCATAACTGCTGGAAGCCTTTTTGGGCTCCAGATAGCCTCTAATCTCTTTCTCTACATAGCGGTAATTGAGGTATTCATTGTCCTTTTCACATCCATAGGGATTCTGATCGGCACGATTTTCAATTCTGCTAGGAGTGCGCAGCTTACATCTGTTTCTATTGTTACGACCGTGCTAATTCTCAGTGGAATCCTGATACCTCATTCAATGTTCCCCGAATGGCTTGAGATCTTCAGTAAAAACCTTCCCGTAACATCTCTTCTCGTAGCGCTTCAAGGCATCTCGATGCTAGATTTCAGTCTCTCCAAGGTGATTGTTCCTTCCGTTCTGAATTTCTCACTGGCAGTTATAATAGTTCTTCTTGGCGGAATTGTGGTAAGGAGAGAGGACATATCACTAGCAGATTAGGTCGTTGACTGCTGCTGACAAAAGAGTTATAATTGCTTTAGTTGAAATGCTCCCAAAGGGAGAGGGCTTGTTTTGCCCTCTATTTTTTATTATGGTGGTGTTGTTTGTGGAGGACCTGAAGAAAGAGTTGCTCGCACTGGCAAATGAAGTCGCAAACAACCTGGGGTATTCGATCTATGACTTAGGTCTCTCAAGAAGAGGAAAGAAGAGACTGGTGAAAGTCACGATCGATAAGCTGGACGGATATATCTCAATAAGCGACTGTGAATCGTTTTCGGCCGAGTTTGATAGAGCACTTGATTCAGCGGACCTCGTTCCCTTCTCTTATGATCTGGTAGTCGAATCCCCGGGGCTTGAACGTGCATTAAGAGATCTTGATGATTATGTCAGATTCACTGGAGAGAAGGCAAAGATTATACTCAAGGAACCCGTTGAAGGGATTTCAGTTGTGATTGGAAAGATCGTCTCGTGCCAAGGTGAAGTTGTTACTGTCGAGAGCTCTGAGAACGGTAAAGAGATAGCATTCCACTTTTCAAATGTTAAGCGTGCTAACCTAAAACTATGATTTGGATGGTGAGGTGTTCATATGAATCTCAATCTCTTGGAAGCCCTTGACCAACTGCAGGACGAAAAGAGTATCGAAAAAGAAGAGGTCATTGATATACTTGAGAAAGCGCTGCAAAGTGCCTACAAGAAGAATTTTGCTTCGGAAAGCGATGTCGATGTGAGAATAGACAGACTCACAGGTGACATTGAGGTTTTCGAAAGACTTGTTGTTGTTGATACAGTAGAGAATCCTTCTTTGGAAGTAACTCTGGAAGAAGCTCTCAAGGTAAACTCTGCCGCTGAGATAGGCACCGCAATTGAGAGAAAGTTGAATATCAAGAAGTTCAAGAGAATCGCTGCACAGACAGCTAGGCAGGTGCTAATTCAGAAGATCCGTGAAAAGGAAAAAGAAAACCTGTTCGATAAGTATGTAGATATGAAAGGCACAGCAACCACTTCTGAGATATTGAGAGTCACTTCCGAATGGGTTGACCTTCGAATAGGAAAGTTAGAGACCAGGATTCCCACAAAGGAACTAATTCCTGGAGAACAGCCGAGGCTGAACTCTCTGATGAAGGTCTTTGTTGTGGATGTTGCGAGATCTGCAAGAGGTCCTCGTTTGCTTGTGACGAGACGTACACCTGAATTCGTCATCGAGCTGCTCAGACTTCAGGTTCCAGAGATCGAAAGCGGAGATGTGACAGTCAAAGCAATAGCTCGAGAGGAAGGGGTCCGGTCTAAGGTAGCTGTCTTCAGCGATAATACCAAGGTTGATCCCGTAGGAGCCTGCATAGGGGAAAGCGGTGCAAGAATTGCCGAGGTTCTTCGCGAGATAAAACCCGAAAAGGTCGATATCCTAAGATGGAGCAATGTTCCGGCCGAACTAATCGGCAATTCGATTGCACCAGCCTCCGCTTTAGAAGTGAAAATTGTGAATGTAGAAACCCACGAGGCGGTGGTTTACGTTTCTCCAACACAATTATCTCTAGCAATTGGAAAAGGCGGGCAGAACGCGAGACTTGCCGCAAAACTGACAGGCTGGAAGATCGACATAAAGCCCATAATGTAACTCAGTCTGGAACGGACGGTGACTGATTATGAAGAAAGACCAACTAAGGGCCGAACTTAAGAGAAGAAACCAGAGAATGACAGCTCAAAGAGAGTACGTGCTAAGATTCTTCTTTGAAGCTGAGACAGATCACTTAAGCGCCGACGAAGTCTATCACAAGATTCAGAGCAAGAAATTCGGGATAAGCAAAGCAACCGTTTATAGAACCATTGAGTTGCTCGTAGAGATAGGCCTTCTAAGGAAGATTGTTTTCGAAGATGGAATTGTAAGGTACGAACCGGTGAAAAGGGGAGAGCATCATCATCACCACATAATCTGCAGCAACTGCGGTTCCGTTGTCGAGTTTCACCTTGACAATCTCGAAGAACTTGAAGAGCTAGTGAAGTCAAGAACAGGATATAGTATAGACGATCATCAGCTTAAATTCTACGGTTTGTGTCCAGAATGCCAGAGCAAAGTGAAGAATAAGAAAAGTGACAGCAACGATAATAGATAGGCAGTAAGAGGTTCAAAGCGTATCGCCGGGATGACTCCCCCAATTACACTAGTGACTTCACCAAGTAACGAGGACATGGCTCTGAGACTACCAGCAATAAAACTGCCTACTATTTGCAGGCCAACAAGATCTGCTACCAAGATGAAAATCATTCCAAGATACGAAGGCACAACGAAGACTGGAACCATTACTACGGTTAACGGTATTCCTGCTAGAGACAACGTGCCAAATGTACTGAGAGAAAGCGGGATGATAGCCGTCTGAGCGATCGCTCCAACAAGCAATGTCTGACTCAGCAGATTCTTATTCTCGATTGCAGGCAAGAAGATTAGAAGCGCAGCTGTTGCAAAGAAACTCAGCTGGAATGAAATTGACGCAACAATAGATGGTTGTGCCATAACAATAATAATTCCGGAAAATCCCAGAATATTAAGCGGGTGCTGTCGATAATCAATGATCTTCAGTAGTGAATAACACAGTAACATCAAGAATGTTCTGGTAGCAGATATCGCTGGACCAGTAGATAAGGTATAGAAGAAGAGCAAGACAATAGAAAGTATCAGCTTCGTTTTCCTACCTAACATGAGAAAAGAGAGAGCGGAATGGACCAGCAAATACATAAGACCGATGTGCAAACCAGAAACCGCAAACAAATGCGCAACTCCAAGATTAGAAATCCTCTCCCTGGTCTCAAAATCAATGTGGCTTCTATCGCCGGTGAAGACGGCTGCAGCAATCGTATCATTTAGTTTGTACCTCGAAAGTAACTCAGTAACATACTTTCCAGGATAAGAGAAGACCTCTAGCCTCTCGACACAGGCCTCAATATTCGATTCGATCTTGAAAAGAGGAAATGATTCTTGCCTTGTAAGAGTTCCCGCTGTCCAGATTATCTGGCCCGCAAAAGCTGCAGCTTTTCTGTCGGAAAGCCTTATGTTTACAGCGACGGGAAGATTCATCCACTTTCCCTCAACAAGCACTCTTCCCATGCTTGCCTCAACGTTTCCCGTTCCGCCTCTGGATATGTATCCCACATATTCTACTTTTCCAGGATCAAGTGTCTTCAACGTTAGAGACTGCCCGAGGCAACCGACCACAAAGAACATGAGCCAAATGAAAGGGCTGACCCATCTGGAAGAAAGAAGAATGACGGCTGTCGATATAAGGATAAGTGGTATCCATGCACCTGCCGTCCAGTCAAGTGCAAATACCAACAGCTCCCCAAGCATCGTTGCAAGGAGATAGTATAGAAACGGGAAAGAGGTTTTCCTTTTCAGAAGTCCACCTAGCATAAATAGATTGTACATCCCTTGCAACGCTTTGTGAACAGCGTGTTCGATGATTCACATGTGATAGAATATTATCGTTGAATGTTCCTGGAGGTTTTGAGGTGAGACAGTTTTCTTTTGGCGGGCTGACGCTGGTGGGTTACTATGGATATAATAACCTTGGCGACGATCTACTATTGCTTTCATCACTATCCCTAATTGATGAGATAGGGTTTGAAGGGCCAATATACTTGCCCGCATCTTCTCACATAGAGCAAATAACTCATAGATTCCCTTCGAAACTCGATATCAGATTGGTTAGTCGCTTTAGTATTGGTGAGATCACAAACTCAATTAGGCACTCAATTGTCACCATCTTCGGAGGGGGAAATCTCCTACAGGACCAGACTAGTTGGAGGAGCTTCCTTTACTATTATGAGATTGCCAGGCATACCCTTAACAGGGGGAAACCTCTGCTTCTTCTCTCTCAAGGTTTTGGACCGTTGAACAGACAGATCAACAGAAAGGCTCTAAATAAGCTACTGAATAATCCTCTTACCTTTGGTGTAATGAGAGACTTAGTCAGCTACAAATATTTCTCTTCTATCTCGAAGAGAGTTATCTCAGGTACTGACTACGGCCCCTACTATTTGCAGAAAAAGGGAATAATTCCGGAAAAACGAACAACCGAAAGTGGTCTTGCGGTAATTGTATTGAAGAATGGAACAAGTGTTGATGACGTCCTCAATTCGCTGAGGCTGAACAATCTGACTGAAGTGTGCGCTGTGGGTTTTCACAATCATCATGACGAAGAAAAGAGAAGTGAGCTCGAATCTAAGGCCAGATCAAATGGATTCAAAGTTAGAAAGCCTCCCGAAGACCTCGAAGGCATGATAAGAATCTTCAACAATGCAGAACTGATAATTACTGAGCGTCTTCACGGAGCAATTCTTGCTATCTCATTAGGAGTTCCATTTGTGTGGAAGAAGAACACGAAACTCGATAGATTTGTGAGATCTCTTAACAAGGATTGCGAACTCTCCTTTGAAGGAAGCTGCGAGAGCTTGAGTCTAGCCATCAACAGTTCTCTGAAAGAGCCTGTTAATCTCAAAGACGAATACTGGTCTCAACTTGAGAAAACGGCAACCGAATCAAAAGAAGTATTGATTAAGTTGATCTATAGAAGGTGATTGAATGTGGAAATATTTCCTGCCAACTAGGGTCTTCTCGGGGACTAAAACAATAAGTCATAATAATGAGCTTTTCAGAGAGATCGGAACTAATGCTTTCATAGTCACTGGAAGGTCTTCAGCAATAAAGAGCGGGGCACTTGACGATGTGCAGGAAGTGCTTGACGCGTTGGATATTCCAAGCACATTATTTGATGAAGTGGAAGAGAATCCCTCCTTCTCAACAATTGAGAAGGGCGGAAAAATGCTCTCAAATAGCGCGTGCGATTTCGTGTTGGCAATCGGTGGCGGCAGTCCGCTAGATGCTGCCAAGGCTATCTCAGTAGTTGGGAAGAATGGCAACTGCAGCTGCAGAGATCTATTCGAAGGAAAGGATCTTCCTGCATTTCCAATAGTCACAGTCCCCACCACGTCTGGGACCGGAAGTGAAGTTACACAGTACTCGATTTTAACCGATCCGGAAGGTTCGAAAAAGGGCTTTGGCATGCCTTCAACATTTCCTAGAATCTCTTTCTTGGATGCGAGATACACTGTAACAATGCCCGTGGATGTAACAATTTCAACTGCACTTGATGCCTTATCTCATTCTATAGAAGGCGAAGCAGTCAACAAGGGACAGAACCCCCTGGTGAAGATGCTTTCGAAGGAAGCAACGAAGATTATAAAGCAATCACTCCGTGAAGTCTTGAAGAATGAAAATGATGTCTCTTCCCGAGAGCGGATACAGTTCGCCGCGACACTTGCCGGGATTGTTATTGCCCACACGGGAACGACCGCAGTTCATGCCGCAGGTTATCCTCTCTCATCCTTCAAAGGCATAAAGCATGGAATGGCAAATGCACTCATGTTGATTGGGATATTCGAAAGAATAGCCAAAACCGACCCGAATAGAATAAGCGGTGCAATAGAACCTTTCACTGATCTAGATGAGCTTAACGCCTTCTTACAGGAGTTTGGTGTAGGAAGAGTCTCATTACAGCTCTCTGAAGAAGAGATTGAGAAATGGTCCGATCAGACCTCTAAAGCATCTCATCTGAAAAAGACGCCGGGTGACTTCGACAAGCAATTCTTCGTTAATCTTTACAAGAGGATAATAAGCGATTGAGCCCCAGAGTGTTCCTCAAGAAAGAAATCAAGAGGAGGGTAGCTTTTGGCCATCCGTGGGTCTACGACAACGAAATCGAAAAACACGACCCGCTCGATGATGGTTGCATAGTGGACGTGTTTACGTATTCTGGGCAATTCTTGGGAAAGGGTTACTACAATTCCGGTTCCACGATAAGAGTAAGATTCATTACAAGAAGGAACTGCAAACTCGATACAGACTTTTTTTCAGGAAAAATCCGAAGAGCAATACAACTGAAGTCTCTACTTCTAGAAGATAGTGACGCCTTGAGAATCGTATTCGGCGAGGCGGATGGTCTACCAGGATTGATAGTTGATAGATTCTCCGATTGGCTCGTAGTTCAATTCAATACTCTTGGCATCCAGCTAATGAAGAAGGAAATCATCGAAGCCTTGATCCTCGTTTTGAAACCAAAGGGGATTTTCGAAAAGAGCGAAGGAACCTCCCTTGCAAAGGAGGGCCTGGAAGCTAAAGAAGGATGGTTGTACGGCAACGGGCCGGAGCTTCTGCCATTCAGCTTAAACGGAATCAGCTTTCTTGCAGACACAAAAGGGCAGAAGACCGGTTTTTTTCTCGATCAGAGAGAAAACGCAAAGCGCTTATCAGACTACGCCACCGGTCGAAGAGTACTCGACGTTTTTTCTTACACAGGTAATTTCTCCTTTCATTGCATAAACAAAGGAGCACGAAGTGCGATTCTGGTCGATTCCTCTGAGCGTGCGCTTTCCGTCGCAAAGGAAGTAGCAGAGATAAACAGGTTCTCTGATAAGTGTGAGTTCATCAAGACAAATGCTTTTGATTACTTGAGAGAGAACAGTCTTTCAGACTTTGGTCTTGCAGTAATAGACCCTCCGGCAATGGCGAAATCTCCATCTTCCAAGAAGAACGCTCTCAGGGGCTACAAAGAACTGAACCTGAGAGTAATCAAGAGTTTAAACGACGGGGCATTGATTGCTTCTTCTTCTTGCACACAGATCGTTTCGGAAGAAGATTGGATGAGAACGATCAATGATGCTTTTCACGATTGTAAGAAATTGGGTCTAGTAGCTTTCAGGGGTGGACAATCACTGGATCATCCAGAGGTTACTTCGATATTCGAGACCAAGTATCTTAAGTTCTGTCTATTTCACATCTTTGAACTGATAAATTACTGAAAATCGGGCAGTTACTGCTGAAGTATTAATGTAATGCTATAATTCAGAAAAGTCTAACGGCTGGAGGTAGATAGAAATGGCCAAAGTATACGTTGTGACTTCCGGAAAAGGGGGAGTCGGCAAGACAACAATCACGGCCAATATTGGTTGTGCTCTTGCCAATTCAGGGGCGAAGGTTTGCCTTATTGACGCAGACATAGGTCTCAAGAATCTGGACATCACATTGGGTCTTGAGAATAGAGTTGTGCATACAATTCTAGATGTTGCAAATGGTAAGGTAACTGCTTCTGAAGCGCTAGTGAGGCATAAGCAAATCAAGGGACTTTATCTACTCGCGGCCTCACAAATTGCAACGAAAGAAATGCTTTCCCCCGAAGATATGAAGAAAATGATTAGTGAGCTGTATCCGAAGTTTGACTATGTCATTGTGGACTCACCTGCAGGAATAGAGAGAGGATTCAGGAACGCCATAGCTGCAGCTGAAAAAGCTTTGATTGTTACTACTCCCGAACTTCCAGCCATTACTGACGCTGATAGGGTCATCGGACTTCTGGAGAACTCCGGGATGCAGGAGGCGAATATCAGACTCGTGATAAACCGTTTCAAAGTCCAGATGGTCAAACGTGGTGATATGCTTACAAGAGAGGATATTCAAAGTAACCTCGCAATCGACCTGATCGGGATTATTCCAGATAGTGACGAGGTGATCATAGCAACAAACAAAGGTGTACCGGTTATCCTGAACGGAAATGGAGAAGGAATCGGAAAGGTCTTCGAGAACATTGCTTTGAGGATGAAGGGAGAACCGATCCCCGTTGAACGGGATATCCTTGAGCAAGGATCGAAAGGATTCCTTGAATTCCTTAAGCGCATCTTCAGAAGAGACTAAGAGGGAGTTGAAGTGTATGTTCTTTGGACTTTTCAGGAAGAAGAAGAAAACCGAAGGAAGCAGAAAAGAAGCAAAGGATAGACTTGATTCCATAACTGGTGGCAGGAGGTATTCAGTACCGGTGAGAGAAGTGATCCCTCAAGATATCCTCCAGAATAGCGGTAAAGATATGGTACACCAGATAAAGACTTACGTTGCCGATAAGTATAAGGTTAAGGAAGAAAACGTCAAAGTTCAGCTTGAAGAGCACAACGGATACGTGGTAATTATTACAAACGTGGTCTTCCATTGATTCTTATGAGATATGCTGTAAAAACAAGCCTTAGAAATCAGCTGATAGATATTACCGATTTCATAGTTGAGTCAGTTAGAGAGTCGAGGGTCTCACACGGTATTGTTAATGTCTTTGTTCCGCATACCACGGCAGGAGTAACAATCAACGAGAATTCCGATCCAGATGTTGTTCAGGACATCTTAGAATGGATGGGAAAAAGCATTCCAAAAAGTGATAGATTCAGACACCGCGAAGGGAATTCTGATGCACATATTAAGGCTTCCTTGGTTGGTTCTTCAGTTACAATACCTTTCAGAGACAATTCACTCGCGCTGGGAACATGGCAGTGCGTTTATTTCTGCGAATTTGACGGTCCTAGGAGCCGTGAGGTAATCGTTACGATAGTGGAGTAGCAATTTCTCTCATGAGTCTTCGTCACTTACAGTAATTGGGGCTCTGAGAGAAGACTGTGGGGAGGGGACACAATGCGCAAAGGAAGATTCTTGTTTCTTGCTGTTCTAGTTTTCGGATCTTCGCTCTTCGCAATCAAGGGCTTCACCTGGGACATGGGCATACCTAAGTTCTATTTTGCATCGGTCTCAATAGCGATCTTCATAGTCTCTTTCTCATTGAAAGCTGTGAGAAATCCCTGCAGTGTCAGAGTAACGCTTCCGCAGCTGCTTTCATTGTTGTTTGGATTCCATGCGTGTCTGACTACCTTCCAACTTCTGAACACGCTGCCAAACGTCTTTCTTACTTCACTCGGTTTTGCAATGAATCTGCTTCTCTTTCTCCTCTTTTCATTGCTCATCTCGGCAGAGAAACAGGAAACTCTACTGACTATTCTCCAACTTTTCCTGTTTGCGGGGCTTATCATAGCCTTTGATGCCGTATTTTCATTCTACACGGGATATGGCTTGCTTTGGGGGACTGAGAACAATCCGTTCACAAGAGGAAATCTCTCATCCGTTATAGGAAACGTGAACTTCACGACCGACCTAATGGCAATGTTGCTATTTCCAGCTGCTTTTCTAACCGTTTCCAAGAAGAAGATCTGGAAGCACGAGAAGATTCGGCACTACTTCTACCTTTCACTCTTCTCACTTTTCTTGATAGTAATAGTGATAGGCCAAACAAGAGCAGTCTATTATTCAGTAATAATATCGATAGTCTTTCTAGTAGTCTTCTTGATTTTCTCAATTCTGAGGTTCAAACTCAGATCCTTCATTTCTGTATTTAGCAGGCTATTTGTCATTCTTCTTATTATCTCCACGATAGTAATTATGATCGTCTACTCTGGAGACAACCCTTTGACAAGCGGTCGTTTCAGCTTCTCTGAGAGGTTAACGTATACCACTGACGACTACGTTTCCGTCGACGTCAGAATTCTTCAGTGGAAAGCAGCTATCAAACAGTGGGAGAGTTCAGCCTTTCTGGGTACAGGCTTCGGATCATACAAGTATCTTTCTACGGAGAACATGGGAAAGGTACTGACTGAAGAGCCAGAGTACATGTATGTTGCAGGTCTGAACAGCATCCGAACCCACAACGAGTATCTTCAGCAGATGAGTGAAACAGGAATAATCGGAATCGTCCTAATTATGACCTTCATAGTTGCAATGCTTTTCTACACTGTCGGGGTGGTGAAGAGTTCCTCCTCTGTCGAGAAGGTCACAAAGTATCTCTTTCTCGAAGCCGGGTTACTGGTAATATTCGTTCATTCAGTACTTTCCTTTCCTGGTCATCTAATGCCAAACGCATTACTAGCTGTCTTCCTTTTTGGATTCATCATGAGCCCTGAGTTTTCCGAAGCGAAGGGAGTCACTGTTCCTATGTCAAAGGTACTTCCGCTACTGCTGGTTGTATTCGCGCTGAGTACATCAGTTCTGATGAGTAGAACGTTTTTCGCGGAAGGCCTTTTCACAAAAGGCTACATTGACTACAGAAGAATTGAAAGCATAAACCCGCAGATTCCAGAGTTAGTAAACTCGATCGGAAGTATCAAGAGGGAAATCGAGAATCTTGAGGACTATGAGGGAAGGTACTCCTATCTTCAACATGATGACTATATTCCCGATAGATTGATTGAATTGCAGAAGACTTATCCTGAGGCACCCTCAGAGTTGCTTCAACATATGGCTTCTGAAGAACGAGAAAATGCCTTTGCGTCAACGTTATCCGCGCTGGATTCTAAGCTACGATCTGCTTCTTCAGCGCTTCTAAGGGCGAGGCAGGACTCGTCAAACAGTTTCTACTCCGCGATGCGTAATCTGTCGACATCTAGAGAGATTTCCAGAGGCCAATATTTGTCAGAGGCTTACATAGGATACATGTATTTGACTGCTCAGAGAAAGGAAGATTTCCGTCTAAAGCTCAATATGTCGGGCAATGCATTAGCCGATGCCTTCACAGAGATATTCGCCAGAGAAGATGTCTTCTCGACCTGGCTTAACGAAGACACATCGCCGGGAGGTATGCTCAGCGAGTTGGAAATCGATCACTCATACCTTAGAGAGTTACCCGGTTTGTTGCGAGCAGACCTTACGGCTACCGATGTTTCTGCTCTGCTAGAGGTCTTGGATATCAATCTGCTTATCGACTATCAAGTGACTCTGGATGCGATAGATGCTCTTCTGAGGTCCACAAAGATATCTCCCGATCTTCAGGTAGTGAGAAATGTGGCAAGCTTGCTTTTCCGCGCGATGGCTGCTGCCGAGAGAGTCTCAGAAGAACTGGAGAAACTCGAAGGTTTTGTTGCAGACAGCGGCTCTCTAACCTCTCTAGTAGATTCGATCAGAAAGCTTCCAAAATCTAAGAGAGGGCATCTCGAGACACTCTACGAAACCGCCATCGAATACAACCCTGGTGGATGGTTGAAGGGAAGCAACAACGTCTACGGCGAGTATTCAAGAAACGTACTTCTTCTCTACGGTCTCGATGGACTGGATAAGGTTCAAGAGATAGCAGAGAGAGAGGTCTTTGCCTGGAATACGATGAAAGCAACGAATCGAGTCGTCCCATTAGGCAGCATTGGCCAGCTAACTCCTCTAAAGGATTACGTTTCAAGAGAATGGTTCGACAATCTTTACGAAGAAGTATATTTCTGGAGCGAGGAAACTTCATCCCTAATTATGAGAGAGATGGAAGAAGAACAGTTCTCAGGAATAGCACTTGAGAAGGCCGAATCAGCCCTAAACGAAATCGAGAAGTTCCTTCAGCTTTATTCACTTTGGTAACCCGTTAAACGTCACCTGGGTGTTACACAGGTAATACTTCGGGTATTGCTGACGTTATTGATCGGACTTATGATAGTGTTGAAGAAGATGGAGGTATATAAATGCTGGAAGTTAAAGAGGTCAAGTTAATCCGAGATGAACGAAACATTCTGAACAGTCTCACTGCTTCCTTTGAAAAAGGACGTGTTTACGCGATTCTTGGAAACAACGGTGTAGGAAAATCAACTCTATCATATGTGCTGATGGGGCTAGAATCTCACAACGACTACGAAGGAAAGATACTTCTAGATGGCGAAGAAATCGACACTCTATCAGTATCTGACAGGGCAAAGAAGGGAATTTCTCTGAGTTGGCAGGAACCGGCCAGGTTCAAAGGACTTACAGTGAAAGAGTATCTGACGCTCGGCGGAAAACTAAGACTCTCGAGAGAAGAACTTGATGAGACCCTATCAATTGTGGGACTCAACAAGGAATATCTAGATAGACTTGTCGATGAGTCACTCAGTGGAGGGGAGAGAAAGAGAGTGGAACTCGCCTCGATAATTCTGGTAAATCCTAGAGTAACGATTCTTGACGAACCAGACTCAGGCATTGACATTATGTCCATGGAGATGATTGAACAAGTTCTTGAAAGACTGCGGGATAAGGGTTCGGTAGTAATAATCATCACTCATCGTGAAGAGATTGCGCGAATGGCAGATGAAGCATATCTTCTCTGTGGGGGAAGAATAATTGCCTCCGGCGAGCCAGAAGAGATTGTCAGCTTCTACAGGAAACTCTGTGACACTTGTCAGCACATAAATGAACCGATTATAGAAGGCGGTCTTGCCAATGATTGAATCAAGTTTTGAGAGGGAATTCACTGCTATCGCAAAAGAGTACGAAAAATCAGGTGGCAACGTCTCTGATTTTCTGCGTAAAGACATCGTCTCTATTATAGTGAGCGGGAACAAAGTGATCGGAAGGAATACGGTCGAAGGTGTCCGTGTTAGAGCAAAAGAATTGGATAACGGAGTGGAAATCTGGCTCGATATTGAAGATGACGTTGTTATCGAAAACCCTATTCACCTATGCACAGGTTATCTGAAACCTGAAGGAACACAGGAAGTGCTTATTCACAACCGTCTTGGAAGTCGAGCCCGGGCGAAATTCATATCACACTGCGTATTCCCGAGCGGAGTGAATTTCACGCACTCGATGGTTGCCGACACCGATGTTGGAGAAAACGCTGAGATGTTCTACGAAGACACTCACATGCACAGCAAGGACGGCGGAGTAACGGTTAGGGCAACCTACAATACAGTCGTTAGAAAAGGTGGCAGATTCCAGAATATGTTCTATCTTACCAAGACTAGAGTAGGAAAGCTCTTTGTAAAGATGAACGTCAATCTTGAGAAGAATTCTACAGCGCATATCGAATCAAAAGTATATGAGCGTGAAGACGATTATCTCGAAATTGATGAAGAGCTCCATCTGAATGGCGAAGGCTCATCCGGAATTGCAAAAACTACTGTTTTTGCCACAGACAGAAGTAAGGCGAAAATCATCAACAAAGCCTATGGAAACGCACCATATTCGAGAGGCCATATTGAGTGCAACGAAATCATTAAGGGCGATTCTGTAGAAGTAGGTACTATGCCTGAGTTGTATGTAAAAAACGAGAAGGCCGAACTGACACACGAAGCCTCTATTGGCAGAGTAAATGTCAAGCAGATGGAAACCTTGATGTCAAAAGGGTTGAGCGAGGAAGAAGCCACTGATATGATTGTCAAAGGTATGCTCAGATAGAAGTGGAGGGAGTTACTTGAAATACAGCGAGATGTACATTGTGAAGAAACTAGTCGATCTAGCCAACATACCAAGTCCATCCGGATTCACCAACACCGTTGTTGGCTATCTTGAGTCTGAACTGCAGGAATTGGGGTTCAGTCCGCGAAGAACAAGAAAGGGAGCTCTGGTGGCAGAGCTCGGCGGCAAAGGAAGACCTCTGGTGTTGGCTGCACACGTTGACACGCTTGGGGCTATGGTTAAATCCCTGAAGCCGAATGGCCGGTTAGAGATAACCAACGTTGGCGGATTCACAATGAATAGCATTGAAAACGAGAACTGCGTAATTCACACGAAAACTGGAAAATCCTTCACGGGAACAATCCAGTCCATATCACCTTCCGTTCATGTCTTTGAAAACGCAAGGACTCTTGAACGCAAGATATCAAATATGGAAATCCGGGTAGACGAATTGGTAAGAAGCGAAGAAGATCTTAAAAACCTTGGTATTGAAGCAGGGGATTTCGTTTCATTTGATCCTAGAGTGATGGTTACCGATAGTGGTTTTGTGAAGTCAAGACATCTTGATGACAAAGCAAGCGCAGCAATCCTTCTAGAGTTAGCAAAGAAAGTCTCTTCTGGCGAAGCGATCTGCGGAAGAAAAACTTACTTGTTTTTCTCGAACTATGAAGAAGTAGGACATGGCGCATCGGCTGCGATGCCAGATGATTGCGAAGAGATAATCTCTGTTGATATGGGAGCGATAGGCGATACTCTGAAGACCGATGAATTTGTGGTCTCGATATGTGCTAAGGATTCGGGTGGACCTTACGATCACTCAATCGTTAAGGGATTGATCGAAACTGCAAAGAAAGTGAAAGCCGAATACTCAGTAGACATCTATCCCTTTTATGGATCTGATGTGGAAGCATCTCTGAGAGCCGGATACGATGTCAGGTTTGGACTAGTCGGTCCCGGAGTTGAAGCCTCTCATGGATACGAAAGGACTCATTACAGAGCGCTCGAAAATACTTTGAAGCTTCTTAAAGGATATATTGAAAACTGAGGCGCAAAAGCGCCTCAGTCATTACTAGCTCTCCGCAACCATGGTTCTAGAAAATTATCTTGCCCTTCTTGTTACCTATCTCCTGACCAAGCTGGTTAACAAAACCGGCAGGAGCGACATCGATTACTTTGCTCTTCTCAGCTTCCATAGCTTCCTGAAGCTTCTTTCTGTAGGCATCCATTTTCTCTCTGAGTTCAGATACGTCCCCTTCAAGCCACCCATAGATACTATCTGTAAGCTTCTCAGAAATCGCCTCTATTTCGTCGTTTTCTTCCATCATTCCTGCTTCTTTCGTTACCTCCAGCTCTTCACTTACTGCCCTCTCAACATCATCTTTCGTTAGCTGAGGAACGGCCGACTTTACCAAACGCATAGCGATGTTTGTTCTGAGTCTCAGATCATCTATGGTTGCCTCAAGATTATCTACTCTGGACATTATCGCACCCAAGAATTGATCAAGTGAAATCTGCATTTATTGTTCAGCTCCTTTCAATGGTTTCTCATAACGATTTTACTACTTAGAAAGCCGACTATAGTTAAGCTCATGTTTTGCTTGTAATCTTAGCCTTTCTTGTCGAATCGATATCTGATTCTAATAAGCCATAGGGACAAAACAACAACAAGGATGAAAGCAGTAACGTCGCCAGAGGCAATTTGGAGAAGCCAGAAAGAAGGAAGATATCCGCTGGTAAACAGCGAAGATTTCAGAATTGACGGAAATACCCAACCTGTTATAAGCGTGGTAGCTGCAATGAAGACCGCTACAGATTTCTCCTCTATTCTCCTCAGCTTTCTAAATGGAAGAAAGGAAAACGAAGCGAGTGAGATCACTAAGGCCATAGATGAAACAAAACCAAGAATCGAAAAGAGACTCCTGCTCCAGCAGATCAACAACGAAATCAAGAGTATCAGGACAGATGGCTTCTTTAAGACTCCCTTTGCACTATCAGTAAGCATATCTTTTGAACATATGTTCTTTTCAAACTCCTGTCTGTAGACGACTATTCCCATAAGAATCGATAAAGGCATCAATCCGGCTGAAAGTGAGGCTTCCCAGAAGAAGAGCTGAGAGATTGCTATCGATCCAACAAGAATCTCGTGCAGAAATGTCAGAAAAACCCTCACTCTTCCTCCTCCAGACTCTCTATCACGGCCTTCACACCGTTATCACCGGTAATGTCCAGGAAGAGATCCTCAAGACTTGACTCCACACTGCCGAAGCTTTCTTTCAGATCAGAAAGCGTGCCTTCGGCGATCATCCTACCTCTATCGATAATTCCAATTCTGTCGCACATCTTTTCCGCTACTTCGAGCACGTGAGTTGTCATGAATACAGTTGCTCCCCTATTTGCAATGTTTCTAAGCCATGCTTTCAGCTTCCCTGCGCTTGAGGCATCAAGACCAACGGTAGGTTCATCGAGGAATATCACAGATGATTCTCTCATGAGAGCAATGGCAACCATGAGTTTCTGCTTCATCCCATGAGAGTAATCTCCTATGTACTTTCCAAGGTAATCGATCTTGAACGCGTCTGCCAGGTTTCTAAGCCTTGATATGGTCTCTTCGGGTTGAAGCTTGTATATGTCGATTATGAACTTCACAAATTCTATTCCCTTTAGATTTTCGTACATCTTAGGTTCATCTGGAACAACAGATATTATCTGTTTGATCTCCATGAGGTCTCTTTCAATATCGAGCCCCGCAATTCGTATACTTCCCGAGCTAGGAGCAATTACTCCGGTCAGCATCTTTATTGTAGTTGTCTTGCCCGCGCCGTTTGGCCCAAGAAAACCGTATATCTCTCCTGACGATACTCTCAGATTCAGATTATCAACGGCTGTTAGATCCCCGAAACGCCTTGTCAAATCAACTGCTTCTATCATCATTCTTCTTCAAACGCCTTGTCGTAGAAAGTTGCCGTTTTTGGATGGAACATCAGTTCTATGGTACCTACCGGACCATTTCTTTGCTTTCCGATTATCACTTTGGTAACCTGTGGAAAATTGCTTACATCGCTCTTATCTTTGTAATAATCATCACGATAAAGGAACATCACTGTGTCAGCATCTTGTTCAATAGCTCCAGACTCACGGAGATCACTAAGACGCGGCATCTTGTCTTCTCTTTGCTCCACCGCTCTGGAAAGCTGTGAAAGTGCAACAACGGTGATGTTCAATTCCCTTGCCAGGAGCTTCATAGATCTCGAGATCTCCGAGATCTCCTGCTGACGGTTGTCGGATCTGCCTTTCGTATGCATCAGTTGGAGGTAATCGACAAATATGACCTGAACGTTGTGCTCCATCTTGATTCTCCTCGCCTTTGCTCTGAGCGTTCTGGGATCAAGGGATGGTTCATCGTCTATAATTATAGGAGCCGTCTGCAGGGTACTGGCACCATTTGTCAAACGTTTCCAATCTTCAGTGCCAATATCTCCTGCCCTGAGGCGAGATAGTTCAAAATTAGTGACATTACACAGAAGTCGCTGTGCAAGCTGTTCCTTCGACATCTCAAGACAGAAGACAGCTACTGGCAACTGAAATCTCAGAGACATATTGGTTGCCAGACTAAGAGCAAAAGCAGTCTTTCCCATCGATGGGCGTGCAGCAACAATAACTAAATCCGACGGTCTAAATCCTGTGGTAACTTCATCCAATTTCCTGTAACCAGATGCGATACCCGTGATCCTACCGGTCACCGCATTCTCTTTCAGCCTTTCAAGATTCTGGAATAGCTCATGCATTATCTTACCAATATGCTGATACGTCTTCGAAATCTGCGCCTCTGTAATCTGGAATATCGCTTTCTCTGCATTGTCAAGGATCTCGTCTGTTTCTTCTCCCTCATATGCGTTTTCAACTATCGAGCTGGCCGCAGTTATCAGCGATCGCAGAAGAGCCTTCTCCTTTACAGTCTTGCCGTAGTAAAAGAAGTTGGCAGAAGTTGGAACGACATCCGCGAGTTTGGCAAGCTCGATTTCGCCTCCCATTTCTTCGAGCACTCCGCCGGTTCTTAGTCTTTCAGTAACTGACACAATATCCACCGGACTCCCCTCATCAAACAACTTCTCCATTGCGGAGAAGATCAACTGGTTCTTTCGAGAGTAGAAATCCCTACTTGTGAGAAGCTCCATCACATCCGGGACCACATCTGGATCAATCAAGATGCTCCCTATAACAGCCTCTTCAGATTCAATACTATTCGGAGGAATTCTCGTCTTCAATTCATTCACCAACTCTTCCAATTATGAGAAGTTCTTTAGAATAAGCTCCTTTACCGCTGAAAAATCTCCTTCGAAAAGAAACTGCCCTCTATCCTTACCAGAACCACCTCTAACTTCCAGTTCTTCCTTGACTCTTGTAAGGACCTCCTGACAGTCAAAGCCTTTACCAAAAAGCAGGAATCTATCATTTGCCTTTCCAATAATAAGATACTCTTCCAGTGTGACGAATTTGGTAATTGCAGCTAGAACACTCTCCTCTTCTTCAAGAAAAGTAATCCTCGATCGCGATCTATCAATATCTTCCGCTATATAATGACCTAGTCTTTCAGAGAGGCTTCTTATTATCGAATTGCTTGCTTTGAGCTCGCCTATTAAGGATTCGATCCGATTCGGCAGATCGGAGTATTTGCAGGTGAGAAATAAAGCCGACTTGGTTGTGAGATTGTGTTTTGCGACATAGTCATCTAGGGCTCTATTTCCCGCGGCGAAGAAGACTCTGGTGAGAGAACCCTTGACTTTCTCGCGTTTCAGGATTTTCACGAGCCTAATTTGCCCCGTCCTCTCAACATGAAGACCCGAGCAGGCGCTTACATCTATCCCTTCAATCTCAATCACTCTGATGTCCTTGTCACTTTCGCTGATTCTCTGATCTATCTCTTTCCTCAATCCCAACTTCTGAAGCTGAGATCTTTTGACACTGAAGCTTTTTACTGGAAGATTCTCACCGATCAAATCGTTGCAGATTCTCTCAACATGAAAAATCATATCATCTGTGAGAACACCAAGCGAAAGGTCGATTGTCGTGTGTTCTTCCCCCATCTGAAACCCAACGGTTTCGGCATCCAATTCTCGAAGAAACACTGCCGATAACAGGTGCTGCGCAGTGTGCTGCTGCGAGATGTCCCGTCTCCTCGTCTCATCGATCCTGATGTCCACCGATTCACCTCTATCCTTATCTATTATTCCATCTACTTTGATAAGAATCTCATTATTCGACTCATTTACTGACAAGATATCCAGTTCGTCCACTTTTCCACGATCTCCAAGTTGTCCTGCTTCTCCATCAGCATACACATTACCGTAACATATCTTGACGTAGGTAGTACCTTCTCCAAACCATATTTCCCTTACTACTTCTAACATACATCGCCCCCAGCCACTTGATATTAAGTGCAAATATATGTAATAATTATACAGTAAGCTTTTACTTAAACTCCGTGGGTATAATTCGTGAAAAATGAATATGGGGTGATTTGGTTGCAGGAAAGGCCAATCCTTTCGATAAGGAATCTATCTACTCATTTCAGTATGGCAGAAGGAGTTGTTAAGGCCGTTCAAGATGTCTCTTTTGATCTTTATAGAGATGATGTCTTAGGAATAGTTGGAGAGACCGGTTCTGGAAAGAGCGTAACAGTCAAAACAATAGCCGGAATGGTTGATAACCCAGGCTTCATTGCTGGTGGCGAGATTCTCTTTTTAACCGACGAATTCAGTAAGAGCGGTGAAAAGGATTATATTGACTTGGCAAAGCTTCCGAAAGATAGTTTCTCCAGAGTCAGGGGCAAACACATAGGGATGATCTTTCAAGACCCTATGACCTCCCTTGACCCGATGTACACAGTTGGTAACCAGATGATAGAGACCATTGTTCATCACAAGAAAGTTACCGAAGAGGAAGCAAGAGAACGATCGATAAAGCTTCTCGAACAGGTAGGAATTCCTAAGCCTTCCGAACGAATCGATGATTATCCCTTTCAACTCTCCGGGGGACAGCGCCAGAGGGTAGTAATAGCGATAGCGCTGTCGTGCGATCCTGAAATCCTGGTTGCCGATGAGCCTTCAACAGCTCTAGACGTGACAGTTCAAGCTCAGATTCTAGAACTGATGAAGGATCTTCAGGAGCAGTTCAACAGCAGCATGATTTTCATTACCCATGATCTCGCAGTAATCGCTGAAATTGCTACGAGAATCAGCGTTATGTATGGAAGCTATCAAATGGAAATGGCTGATTCTCTTGAGGTTTTCGAAAACCCAATGAATCCATATACATTTGCACTTCTTGAGTGCATTCCTAGACTCGACATAAAGCAAGATAAGCTATTACCTATCCCTGGCCAGCCGCCAGTAATGTTGAATCCTCCGAATCTCTGTCCCTTCCTTCCAAGGTGTTCAAGAGCGGTTGATAGATGCTACAAGGAGATGCCACAGCTTGAGCAAATGAAGGATAATCATTTCGTCAGATGCTGGAACCCAATTACTAACAAAGTATTGCTGGTCAAGGAGGCTCAAGAATGAAGCTTCTTGAAGTTAGAAATCTGAAAAAATACTTTCCAGTCAAGCAAGGTTTCCTCATCGAGAGAGTCGTAGGATTCGTCAAGGCAGTTGATGATGTGTCTTTCTCGGTAGATAGAGGAAAGACAATCGGTATAGTTGGAGAATCAGGTTGTGGCAAGACTACAATCGGTAAGTCGATTATCCGCCTTCATGAAGTGACTGATGGAGAAATGCTTATTGATGAAGAAGACACCACTTTCTACTTCATGAAGAAGCGAAGGGCAAAACAGTATCTGAAAGAGAAGTATTTCGATACGGAGAAATTTAATAATGGTGACGGAGTTGGTTTTGAGCCTTTCGAAAAGAAGATGTACGAGATCTACAATAGTGTCAATAAGGACTCTTCCAAGGCAATCGATATTCTATTTGATAAGTCAGATCACAAGAAGAAGCTTCTCAGGCAAAAGGCACAGATAGTATTTCAGGACCCAATGTCTTCTCTGAATCCAAGGATGACAGTTGGGCAGATGTTAACTGAACCACTTCTTTTTCACAAACTTGCTAAAGACCTTGACGAAGCAGTTGAAATGGTGAAGGAACTGCTTGTAAAAGTCGGTCTTAAGCAATATCACGTGGACAGATATCCGCACCAGTTCAGCGGTGGTCAGAGGCAGAGAATAGCCGTTGCAAGGGCTATCAGTGTAAACCCCGATCTCATCGTTCTCGATGAGCCGACTTCTGCCTTGGATGTTTCGGTTCAAGCTCAGATAGTCAATCTCTTTGAGAAACTGCAGGAGCAGCTCAATGCAGGTTATGTATTTATCTCTCATAATCTTTCTCTGGTAAGGTTTATTTCTCAAGAAGTCTCTGTCATGTATCTTGGTAGGATCGTAGAGCAGGGCAATAGTGAGTCGATCTTCAGCAGCCCATTGCATCCTTACACAAAGGCGCTCCTGGCGGCTGCTCCAATACCCGATCCAAAGAAGAAACGTAACCGGAAAGACCTGGTTGGCGGACAGGTTCCCAGTCCAATAAACAGACCGTCTGGCTGTTTCTTCAATCCGAGATGCAAGTACAGAATGGATATTTGTACCAAGGAATATCCGCCCATGTTCAAGGCGGATGAAAACCATTATGTTGCGTGCCATCTTTATTCCACATCTCATGAACAAGGAGGGGAAAGTAAATGAAGAAACTCTTAGTGCTTCTCGTAGTACTCATTGCTGTTGGAATCCTTTTCGCAGCTCCCGAGTATCACGTAGAAGAGACATGGAACGGCAAGCCCGGAGGTACTTTCTATTACTGGGGCTTGGGAGATCCAAAGACATTTAACTATGACTGGGCACAGGAAACTAGTTCAACAGATCCTCTAGGATTCATACTGGCAACTCTTATTGAAGCCGATGAGGGTGGTATGCCGTCGCTTCCCGGTCTTGCAAAAGACTGGTGGTTCTCTGATGACGGATTGACTTTCTTCGTGCAGATAAGGGAGGGCATTCAGTGGTCCGATGGAGCACCATTCACACTTGACGATGTTTACTGGACATTCGTAAATGTTTCCTTTGTCCCGGAAAACACGGCAAACGGCAACGGGTCCTATCTGGATTCTAACGACCAGCTACCGGTTGTAGAAATTGTAGATGACACCACAATTTCCTTCACCTGGACAGTTCCCCAGGTAACGGCCCTTAGGCAGATCGGCTTCCGCCCCATCATGCCAAAACATGTGCTCGAGGAAGTTGTCGCCAACGGTACCTATCCGGAATTCTGGACGATCGCTGACTTTGACAAGCTTGTTGGAATGGGGCCCTTTGTGATTACGGATTACGTCGAAGGCGTCAGAATCGTTTTCGAGAGAAATCCATATTACTGGAAAGTCGATGGCAACGGTGTAAGATTGCCCTACTTCGATAAGCTGAATTACGAGCTTCTCGCCGACCAGAATACCTCTCTGCTCAGATTTGAAGCAGGACAGATCGATCTCTACGGACCGACTGCCGAGCAGTTCCCAAGGCTAGCAGAAATGGCCGCAGATAAGGGCTGGATAACCGGTGTCGGTGGTCCCGCTCTCGGCTCGCAGTTTATTACCTTCAACTTCAACAACCCAGATCCCGTTAAGCGAGAATGGTTCAGAAACGATGGGTTCAGAAGAGCTTTCGTCTACGCGATGGATAGAGACGCTATAATTGAATCTCTATACAATGGGCTTGGCACTCCTCTATACGGTCCGGTCTCTCCGTCAAGCGGTTTCTACTACCCTGAAATCGAGAAATTCGATTACAAGTACTCGATAACAAGAGCCAGACTCGAACTCAGAAGAGGCGGCTTCGACTGGCTTCCAAATGGAACCTGTGTTGATGCAAATGGAAACCCGGTTGAGTTTGAGCTCACTACAAATGCTGGAAACATAGTCAGAGAGGCAATAAGCAACATCATCGTCGATGGGGCTGCAAAACTTGGAATTAAGGTCAATTTCAGACCTATTGACTTCAATACCGTTGTTTCAAGACTTAACGACGCAACTTACGACGCTGTCGTCATTGGACTCACCGGTAGTGTTGACCCCGGAACAGGCTGGAACGTTTACAGGCTTGACGGCGGACTGCACTTCTGGAACTATCCTCCGGACTACAATCCTGACGATCACATAACTGAGGACATGTACATTCTCCCCGACTGGGAGAAGAGAGTCGATGAAATCTACAGACTCCAGACGTCAGCGGTTGATCCACAAGACAGATATGACCTATTTGCTGAATTCCAGATGCTCTTTGCTGAGTATCAGCCAATTGTGTTCACAATTGCACAGAACTTCCTTTATGTCTACAAGAACAATATTAAGATGCCGGTCGAAAAACTAACACCTGCAACAGGCCTGCTATTCCAGTTAGAAGGCTGGTGGAAAGAGTAATATCTTGATTCTCGTTGCGGGAGGGTTTCCCTCCCGCTTTTCGTATCATCGAGAGACTTAGTGTGAGTTTTGAGGAGGGAATAAGGTGCTGAAATATATAGTTAGAAGGCTGATTCTAGCAATTCCGGTTCTGCTCGGAGTCTCTATACTGGCCTTCATGATTATATCCGCTGCCCCCGGTGATTTCTTGGATGCATACAGGTTAAACCCTTCTATTTCGAGAGATCAGATAAAGGTTCTTGAGAATCAGTTTGGCCTTGATCAGAATGTCTTCGTGCAGTATTTCAAGTGGTTGGGCAACGTTCTTACAGGGAATTTCGGTTATTCATTTAGTTACAGGATTCCTGTCTTCGAACTGGTTTTCAGGAGACTGGGAGCAACTCTTCTGCTTAGCATCACCACACTGATTTTTACCTGGGGAATCGGCATTCCTCTTGGCATATATTCAGCCCTTCATCAATACTCGCCCAGTGATCAGGCTTTTGCCTTCCTTGCATTCATTGGTATTTCTATTCCAAACTTCTTCTTTGCTTTGCTATGGCTCTTTATGGCGGCGAAGACAGGGTGGTTCCCAATAGGAGGATTGATCTCGCAAAACTTCAACGAACTGAGTATTATCGGCAAGATCGGTGATTATCTCTGGCACGTGGTCGGACCAATGGTCACCTTGGGTACTTCTGGACTTGCCGGTCTGATGAGGCAAATGAGAGGTCAGTTGCTCGATCAGCTGAGGCAAGACTATGTTCTTTTTGCTAGGGCAAAGGGAATGCCTGAGAAGAACGTTATCTACAAGCACGCAGTTCGAAATGCTATCAATCCTATAGTCACAATGTTTGGATATGCACTTTCTGGTTTGCTCGGCGGTGCAGTTCTTACAGAGACGGTTTTCGGTTGGCCAGGAATGGGAAGACTAGTCATTGAAGCCCTGAATGCTCAGGATTTGTTCCTTGTCATGGCCACGTTGCTCCTTTCTGCTGTCCTTCTGGTAGTCGGCAATCTGCTGGCCGATCTTCTGCTTGCATGGGTCGATCCCAGAATTCGTTATAGACTGAGCTGAGGGGTGTAAAATGAAGAAGAAAAAAACCAATGATAACAATACATTGAAAAGTGCTGAAGTCAGTAAAGAAGACCTCTTTGAAGTAAAGTACATGAGTAGATGGCAGCTTGTGTGGAGAGCTTTGAGAAAACACAAGTTGGGGATGATTTCTTTATGGATCCTGATAATCATGTACGTCATAGCATTGCTGGCCGACTTCTTGTCCCCTACCAACCCTTATGAACAGACACAGGGACTTTCTTTTGCGCCACCTTCAAGAGTTCATTGGACCGACGAGAGCGGTAAGCTTACTGCTCCTTACATTTACGCCTGGGTAATGGAAAGAGACCCCGAAACGTACAGAACAACATTTGTTGAAGGTGTTTCTATAGGTTCGATCACTGCGTTGGATAGGTCAACTGGCACAGAAACCACTTTCACAAAGGGTGAAGACGGGGTAATAGATATATTTCTTACCATAAAAACGGTCAGATATGCTCTTGACGCAGAAGGCAATAGGGCTAATTTGGGACAACCCGACTACTCGGTTATCCAGAACATCAAGCTGAGCGAACTGGAGCTCTTCGAAAAGATGATGGTCAGTGAGACTTCTAATAGAACCACCATAGATTCCCTTAGCCCAAGCAGGTTCAGAGAACTTCAAAGGATTGGGTCGCCAGTAAAAGTCGTAACTGAGCGTTCTCTTCACAGAGTGTTTGCTCAAAAGGAAGCAGAAATCAAGGACATTGTTCTCGAGGCTATAAGTATTTACAATGAAGTTATCGACATTGATGGAGAAGACGTTGAGCTAGCAAAGGAGTTTCTAGCCGAGCTTGAAATCTCACCTAATCTTCTTGGAGTAGTCGTCGAACCCGAAATTACAGAGTACGAAACTGTTAAGTACCCGATCAAGTTCTTCGCCAAGTCCTGGGATTACAAGCTCTTATGGTTATTTCCAACTAACATTCACTTATTTGGAACAGACCAGCCATCGAAACTCTTGTTGTTTGGGGCAGACAGATACGGAAGGGACGTATTCTCGAGGATTCTTGCTGGGTCTAGAATCTCTATGAGTATTGGACTTCTTGCCATACTTATCACTTTCTCTCTTGGACTTTCGATTGGAGGTGCCGCCGGATACTTTGGTGGTATTACCGATGAAATTCTCATGAGGGTCACCGAGGTTCTGATGTCGATACCCAGTTTCTATCTCTTGATCTCGCTGCGTGCGATTCTACCTACAAGCATACCTTCGCATATGACTTATCTCTTGATAGTTGTAATTCTGAGTTTTATTGGTTGGCCCGGGATGTCAAGGGTAATCCGAGGCATGGTTCTGGGACTGAAAGAGACAGAGTTCGTTCAAGCGGCCGTTGCTATGGGTTATCCATCATCACGAGTTATTTTACGGCACATAATCCCGAACACGGCAACGTACATTATCGTTGCAGCAACTCTGTCGATACCCGGATATATTCTTGGAGAAGCAGGCTTAAGTTTCCTTGGGCTGGGAATAACTGAACCTTCGGCAAGCTGGGGATTGATGTTGTCGCAGGCACAAAGTATAAAGGCAATGACAGAAGCTCCCTGGTTACTAATACCGGGGATATTCATATTCATAGTTGTTATGGGCTTCAACCTCCTCGGAGATGCACTGAGAGATGCTCTCGATCCCAGATCTCTAGGGTACTAAACCTATAAGAAGCTAATAGATTGATTTTAAGCGGGTCGAATGACCCGCTTTCTTTAAGCGATATTTTATCCCCCACGGACTCGTTTTCAGAAGATAAGACATTCTCGTCAGAAGCAACGGGTTTGTGTAACCAGGTCTTTCAGGTTCGCGAAAACAATAACAGTAACTCCACTCTGTAAATTCTAGCCGCTCCTTCTCTCTTCCCAGCAGTCAAAAACAATGTTTGTTCTCATAAGAGATGCACCTCAAGCTTGGGGCGAAATCTAGTTATGCAGATTCCGAATGAAAAAGAGGTAGTCTAAAGACACAGACACGGAGTAGGCCATCCTCCGTGAAGTATTTTTCGGCTTTCTTTCGGGAATCCCTGACATAATCGGAGAGATTACCTTTATCTAGAAAGCATATTGCAGTCCAGTCCAGTCGATAGCTTGCTGCTAAGAATCTTGATAAAGTGAGCATCATCAATTATACTGTCCAGTATAAGTGAGCGACCGAGTATCCTAGCAGTTGCAGTCAAGCTCGGATCTCTCACAGCTGCTTGCTTGGGATCCAATTTAGGTAGAATGAATTCACCTGTCTTGGGGTCTATCTTTCCAATAACACCTGCTAATTCCTTGGCTGTTTCTTATACTTGTCCCAATAAGATCTGGCTTCATATACATAAACGATCTCAGTCATCTTATTGACCTGCCTAATGATGAAGATAATCACCTCTCTTTCAACAGACAGAAAGGGCTGATCCTTATCCACAAACCTATACTGGTTCAGAAAGTACTTTTTCTGAAAGCTCTATCGGTCTTCTAAGAAGTATTGAAGCTAGTTGAAATGTTACTTCGACCCTTTTTCAATATTAAGTGAGATCATAGCAGCCGGGGGAGTCTTATCGGAAGTAAAACACACCAACATAGTCTGACAATACTTGTAATCACATTATTGAAAGTTGCTAATTCTATAAGCCCTAACAAGTAAGCGTTCAAAATCGATTGAGCATCAACTCTAGACTTCTCAGACTTCCCGATGAAGTCGATCATTGAGTGATAGATGTTTCTCACAATCACTCCTCGAACAAGTCAAGTCTGATTATTTCCTGTTTTCCACCAGTTCACAGGCCAAAGCGATACTCTTCTTGAAAGTTAGCCTCTCTACTCCTCTTCCTTTTCTCCAGAGACTATGATCATAAGTACTATTAGCGTCGCCATGACAAAGACGATTACTCCCGGCAACAGGTAGCCAATAATCGTAAAGGCAAGAGAAGAGGGGATGTAGTCTCTCAGAGGAGTCAGCCACCAGGTGAAGCCGCCTGCAAGGCTATCTCTGATATATAGAAACAGAGTGGCGGCAAGCAGCAGCTCTTCAAAGATCGGCAGAGCAATTCTCTTAGCAAGAGAACAATACTGAAGGAAGAAACCGGTAATAAACAGAGCAAATGGAAAGAGAAAGTCCATAATGTCTATATCAATGCTCTTTCCATCCAGCAAAGCATTGACAACCTGCCCACCTCCAAACAAGAGTGCTATGACTACCGCAACTATCATCAAAAGATTTCCCAGAAATATATATATTCCTCTCATGCTCTCACCTAAAAAAAACCGGCCCGTGTTGGGCCGGTTGTATAAAACGTAGATCAGAACTTGTAATTGTAATAGAGACCGGCGAACCAGGTGTCTGCTGGATCAAACACATCGACCCCTGCTTCAAAGTTGAACCCATCAATAAGGACAGGGAAACTCAAACCTAGAACAAGTTCCTTCGAGCCGTCGAGGAAATAGTATCCAGCAGCTCCTGTGATAGAAGGTTTAAAATCGCCCATCGCAAGATCGAGAGCTGCCTTTCCATAGACTGATATGTCCTTAACATCGGCAAGAACATCGCCAATGATCTCTGCACCGAATTTCCTTGCTCCATTTGCGTAGAACGTATTGTAATAGCCGGATCCCACATAAAGGTCAACACTGACAGGTCCAGCTGCCCAACCGTTTGACTTCACTAAGAATCCTAAAGTCATAGTCTGGGTTGTGGCTCCGAAATCATAGTCGTAACCAAACTTCACGCCTGCCCAACCGATTCCATCCTTGGAAATAACGGGCTGAATCCAGGTCTCAACTGCATTTGCCTCGATATCATACATCACGTCACCTGTGATCTCGAGAACCCCTATTTCATACGCGACTCCGAGTCCAGCGTACTGGCCTAGTGTGTCTGAATATCTTGCGTAAGGATTGAGTGAAAGCAGACCAATGCTGAACTCATAACTTGCATCTACTACATAATTGAATGTAGCTGCACCTAGAAGATCCGTCGCCTTCACGCCGCCAGAAATAACTAGTCCTGCCAATGGCTTTAGAGTCGCCTCGGCAATTACATCTCCGCCCCACTTAAGAGCATCAAGACCTGTCTGAGCGGCAAAAGAGAATATATCCCATGAACCGAACAATGCAATCTTGTCCGTAGCAGCTTCTTGGGTACCAATGCTCAACCCGAGGTCTTTGAGCACCAAAGCCATTGTGACATTTGCCGCGTTGTCATCATACCACTTGAACCACTTCAAACCTGGATTTGCATTTGTTCCACCAGCAAAAGACTTCGCAGCGTACCAGCTTAAAGACGCCGCATCATTCTCCGCAGTGAAAGAATTCAGGACAACTGTGGTCTTGTCAGATGGAAGTGTAATGGTCAAACTGAGAGTGATGTCCGAAACGTCTGCCTTGGCACCGAAACTAACTGATAAGTCCTTGATTCCGAGTGCGGTATTTAGCCCATCCTTGTTAAGTTCCGCATGGCCCCAGAGCGTACCTTTGATTGTAGGGCTCAAAGTTATGGTAGCCGAGAAAGCGACCGAGATGGCCAGAAGTACCACTAAGATTCCAACAAGCTTCTTCATGCACACTTACCCCCTTTATAAGAGTGTTTTTGGTTTTTGGTGATGCGCATAACGTAAATATACCACATTTCATGTAACAAAAGCAAACACACGTGTTGCTAAGTTGCACAGAGAGATCATTTCAGGATTAAACCTACCGCTCCAAATGCAAGTGCCACAAAAGAAAGAATAATAGCTGCATTTGTATTGATCACATTCTGCTTCTGTATCTCTTCCAGAGCCGATATCTTGCTTTCCAAGGCCACGTCGTTCTCTTCGAGCGCAGAGATCCTCGTTTCTGCAGCTGCAAGAGCAGTCTTGTCTGCCTTGCTCCTGTCGAGCTTAAACATTTGAATGGCCATTGTGTTGGTAATGCTCTTCAGACTGTCGACTTCTTCCTCGAGAACTCCAACTTTTCCCTCAAGAGAAGTTGTTATACCTTCGATAGAAGCGATCATATCGGCGTGTTCGTCAAGAACTGCGATGTTGGCATCAATCTGATCGAAGGCGACTTCTAACATCTCGTAGTTGTCGGAAACGTCACTTCTCAGCGAGGATAGCTCATTACCGAGAATTCCGATCTCTGCCTTCAGTCTCTCTTCTGTGAGTCCAAGTTTCTTGTAAAGGAAATTCATTTTTGCTGTCAGCTGATCAGGAGTCACATAGTTCAACTCTGCAATCCGCTTATTCGCAGCCATCACAGCATTGCTAAGCATCTTAGCTGTTACTTCGAGATCCGTTACTCTTGCCTTAATCGGATCGACATCGCTCGCCATTGCTTTCGTTGAGAGATCAGCTTTAATTTCAGCAAGCTTTCCGTCCAAGTCGTCAAGTCTTGCAATGTTCAAGTCAACCTGATCGAAAGCAACTTCTAGCATTTCTTCCGCATCAAAGATAGCCGACTCCAGTTTAACTATCTCTGAGTCGTAGTACTTGACTTCGGGCATCTTGGCAATGCTGTCCTGAATCATGAGGATCCGCGTGTACATTACTGAAAGCTTGTCATTTAACTCCTCATTGGTCACGAAAGGCTCGAGATCAGGCATTTCGCCCGTCAGTCTCGCTTCCAAATCGGCAAGATCAGCCTTCGTAGCCATCCCTCTCCTTAGTGCAAATAGGTCAGAAGTCAAGCTATTGATAACATTTTCGGAAACATCGACCCTTGAGGCAAGCGCAGCGAAATCAGCTTCTTGAGCAGTTTCATTCTTCTTCATGTTGGCAATCGCCTGTCCGAGGAGTTTAACCGTTACTTCAAGGTCGGTGGCCCTATTCTTTAGAGCCTCAATGTCCGAGGGAACGCCTGTCAACGCTTTCAGCTTCTCATTAATGAGTTCAATACCCTCATTTGCGCTTACTGCTTCCTCAGAGAGTCTGTCGATCTCATCATAGAGAAATGCAACTGTGTCGTCAAAAGTCTTAAGCGACACGAAATCCCCTGTTACTGAACTCTGTTTCAGAGATGCGACAGTTGCTTCAAGAGCCCTCAGTTCCGCCGTTAAGTCAACCAAATTCTTCTTGTTGTCAGAGATCTCCAGGGAGAGTCCCGCAACTTTCTTAGTGAGGGAAAATACCACTTCCTGAAGTTTAGCATCCCCGGCATCAGAATAATCCATGAACCTGGCAAGAGTCATGGCAAGCTGGTAACGCGTAGCAAATTCAGTACCTCTGAATGTGCCATCAGGGAAACCAATGAACAATCCACCGGATGTCGTCTTAATAACGCTATCGTAGGCCCAGTGATTCTCTGACAAATCGCTGTACTCTACACCCAGAGTTAGGGCTGCAAAAGCAACAACGACAAGTGCCAGTATAGAAAGCTTCTTCATGGATCCTACCCCCTTTCAAAATGTTGTCATTTTCTACAGCAAACTACGTATTAATTATACAGTAAAAATGCGTCTATATTCAAGAGTATTCAGCACTTAACAAGGCGATAGAAACGCTTCTTTCCGATTCTAAGAACATCACCATCGGAAATCTCAAGAACTGAATGGATATCTTCTAGTACTTGATCATTTATTCTCACTCCACCCTGATCTATCAATCTTCTTGCTTCGCTTCTTGATTGAATCTTAGCACGAGAAACGAGAAGATCGACAATTGAAATACTGTCTTCCACAAGTTTTATTTCCGGCATCTCCTCAGGAAGCTCCTTATTTCGGAAAATGTTTATAAACTCCTCTTTTGAGCTTTCGGCAGTCTCTCTATCAAAGAACTGAGAAGTGATCTCCACAGCCAATTCTAGTTTCAGATCTCTTGGATTCACTGTTTTATCTTGGAGTTTCTTATCTATCTCCTCAAGCTCCTGATCGCTTTTATCGGTTAACAGTCTGAAATACTTTGACATCAGCGAGTCTGGAATTGACATAACCTTGCCAAACATGTTCCTCGGAGAATCATCAAAAGCTATGTAATTATCGTAGCTCTTCGACATCTTCAGCTTTCCATCTGTCCCTTCGATCAAAGGAACGGTGAGAATTGCCTGAGCCTCAAGTCCGTACTCTTCCTGTATCTTTCTGCCAACAACAAGGTTGAAAAATTGATCATCGCCGCCGATCTCTACATCGGCTTTAACAACGACAGAATCGTAAGCTTGCGCAAGAGGATAGAGAAATTCCGAGACAGCAATTGGTTCGTTATCAGCGTATCTCCTGGCGAAATCATGCCTTTCCATCATTCTGGCCACAGTATACTTTGCAGAAAGACGAATCACATCCTCAAAACTCATTGGGTCAAGCCATTCCGAGTTGAACCTAATCTCGGTGCGATCTCTGTCCAAAATCCTGAACGCCTGCTTGCTGTAGGATTCAGCGTTCAGTCTCGCTTCTTCCCTTGAAAGCATGGGTCTGGTCTTTGATCTCCCCGAAGGATCGCCGATCCTCGCAGTGAAGTCTCCGATGATCAACACCACTTGATGCCCGAAATCCTGAAAGAGACGAAGCTTCCTCAGGACCACCGCATGACCAAGATGTAAGTCCGGTCTAGATGGATCAACTCCCAGTTTAACCCTCAACGACCGCTTATTCTTAAGTTTTCCAAGAAGCTCTTCTTCAGAAATTAGTGAAACATGATTCTTCGAAAGCTCCTTAAACTGTTCTTCAGGGTTCAACAACTCTACCACCTAAGCGCCAAATGCTCTGGAAACCACAAATGCAATCAAAATACTGTTTGCCATAAATCCTATGGCAAGGCCAAGTGTTATCTTTCCCATGGTATCCAGACCTTTCTTTCTTCCAAACATAGTGTGGGAAGCACCACCTCCGAAAGCTCCACCGAGCTCTGCAGACTTAGACATCTGCAGCATCACAGCAATTCCAAGTCCTACACTTATTGCAATGTGCAGGGAAATAAGTGCATAAGCAAGAACAACCATCAAGAAAACCTCCTGTATCTTCTATCGCTCTTCTGGTATTATACAATATGTGCGAGTTTGTAGCAAATGAGAGCAGAAAGCGGTTGGTGATTTTTTTTGAAGGACAAAACTGTCTTAATCTATCTTCCAATAAAGCCAGAAATGGCAAAGGCGAACAATCTTCCGGTGAAGCTTCCCGTCCTTGCAGAAGATCTGGAGAAAATCGCAGACAGGGACAGGATAGAACTAGACATAATAATCAGGGGACTTGAAGCCCAATGTAAGATCGAACGAGATGACTACTACGAGTCCTATCTGCTCTACTACTACTTCGAGGCCTTCAAAAGAGCTTTGAACTCTGGGGCTATCGGGGAATCAACGGAGTATTTAGATAAGGCAGGCAAGATAAAGAAGGATTACAGATATCACTTCTATCGAGGATTGATGTTTAGGGAAGAGGCAAGAACTGAACTTGCCGAAATCGAACTGAGAAGGTCTATTGAGATGAACGATGAATTCTACATCGGTTACTTTGAACTCGGAAGGCTGCTCCAGTCTCAAGAGGAATTTGATGATGCAATTGTTTCCTACCTGAAATCAATAGAAGAGTCTGGAGGGCAGTTTGCCCTTCCTTTTGTCGCAGTAATTGATTGCTTTATCTCTAAGGGAGAGTACAATGAGGCGTTGGAGATAGCCGGAAAGATAGGAAAGGGATTCCCCCTTTATTCGGATATCCTGCTGAGAAAGGGTGTTATCCTAAACGAAGTTCAAAAGTTTGCCTTGGCAGAAGAGACGTTCACTGAAAGCATCGGTAGTAATGAAGACTGGAGGAGCTTCTACAATCGCTCCTTTTCGAAGGCTAGACAGGGCAAGCTATATGAAGCCTACGAAGACCTAAAGACAGCCTATGCCATAAGCGGGAACCCTGATGTCCTATACGAACTCGCGATCAATGAGAAGAATATGGGAATGCTCGAGGACTCTCTTTCGCATTGCCGAAGTTACTATAACAACACCGCCGATCAAAAAGCTCTGATGTTTGAATCACGTGTGCTTGACATGATGGGCGAGTACGACGTTGCACTCGAGTTGCTCGATGATACTTACCTCGAGCTCAAGACGCTTCTGCTCCTTCATAAGTATTTGTCAGAGGGAGTTATTGAGAGAGAGCTTGTCTTCGAAAACACACTGAATGAGTCTTATTACAGGTACTTGAGAGGACGGTTTCTCAGCAAAGACTTTTCGACTTGTAACTTGATCGAATCGGGAAAGATTAACGTTGAATCTCTTAATGGGTTGCTCTCTGAACTTGACAATGCCGAAGTAACCAAAAGGATCTCTGCGTTCTCTGAAGGAGCTATCCCAAAGGAAATCAGGGAGATTACTTTGGCTGAAATGGGTTTCTTCACAGAACTTATCTCTCAACTGGAAGCTTATCCTTCTCAGCAAGAATATCTTTCATACCTTATGGCCTTCCTTATATCTGGAAGTGGCAAGACTACCGGGATATTCAGGACGTTATTGTACGTTCAGAGATGGGTACTCTCGGGCTTGCCCTTCAGAACCGACTCCTTTATAGATGAGTACCTTGAAGAGCTAAAGGATTTGAGCTTCGATTTTGCGCTTAGGATCGCGAAGCTTTCTGAGTATGGCGGAACCGACGTTGATACACTTGAAGAAGAAGCGAACGAGAACCCCGAAGAAGTAACCCTGGCAATTCTCTGTGCGTTAGAGAAGGGCACGGTCAGTGAGATTAAGACTAACAATGATTCGCTAGGTAAGTACATAATGAGGCTTTCTCGATCAGGAGGAGAACAGTGAATAATATTGACGAGTTATTAGAGAGGCTTTTTGAAGCACTTGAAAGCGACACTAGTGATAGAACAGATGAAGAAAAGGTTAAGCAAGCGCTGAAGACTGAATTCAGTGAAAATGAGCGAGAGACGCTTATGGGCGTATTAGATTCTCTCTTTGGCGAAGTTACGAAAATGGCAGAAAACCCTAAGAATTACTTTTTCAGCAACGAGCAAGAGAAACTGGACAAGTATCTGGCGGAGAGAGACAAAAAAGTTGATTCTACAGACCAATAAGTGTATAATCAAACTGTAGGGTTACTTCAGCGCAGAGTATAGCCGGTGTTATGCACCGGTCTTTTTTTGCTCGTTCAAAGCCAGAGCTTTGGCTACCGTCTTCCAGGGCAGATTCACACATTTGACTCTCATCGGGTGATCCTTCAGTCCCTGAAAGAATAACGCATCACCAATCAGCGATTCGTTAAAGCTCTCCCCTCGCAACATCTTTTCAAAACTCTCTACTATCTCCCGGGCCTCGTCATAAGTCTTGCCTTCGAGAATCTCAGCCATGACTGAAGCTGATGCCTGGCTGATCGCACAGCCCTCGCCCTCAAATCTCACTGCCTGAATCGTGGATTCGCCTTCTTCGAGATGAATAATGATCGAGTCACCGCAAGACGTATTCGATCCTTCTACACTGCATGTAGAGGCCGGCAGAAGTCCTCTGTACATGCTGTTCTTATAGTGATGCATTACGAAGTCGGCATAAAGCTGCTCGAAGTTCACGAGAACCACCTCTCCGCTTTAGTTATTCCCTCAAAAAGCCTATCGATATCTTCAAGGGTATTATACAGATATAGAGACGCTCTGCATGCCGAAGATACTCCAAGAGCACCCATCTGCAACTGTGCACAGTGATGGCCGCTTCTTACGGCAACGTTCTGGGTTCTACCAAGGAACTCGGCGAGATCATGAGAGTGTATTCTCCTGTGAGAAAACAGCAGTATGGCATGGCTCGATGATGGGCTATGAATAGTTAAGTCAGGTATTTCCGCCAATCTCTCTCTTGCGATATTCGTAAGATAGGAGACGTGATCATTTATCCACTTCATGCCAATCCCTTTGAGATACTTTGTTGCTCCGGCAAGGGAGACCGCGCCCGCTATGTTCTGAGTCCCCCCTTCGAGTTTAGAGACCCCCTCCGAGAAAGAGGAATCTTCAACATCAACACGGTTGACCATTCCTCCTCCAAGAACTAAAGGTGAAAGCTCCTCTATTAGGCTCGATCGACCAACAAGGCAACCGATACCGGTTTCGGCAAGCATCTTGTGCCCGGAAAAGACAAGAAAGTCCGTTTTCGATTCTCTGAAATCGAAACTCTCGTGAGGAATTAGTTGAGCTCCGTCGATGACAATAATCCCACCGAGAGAATGGACAATCTCCGTAATCTCCTCAAAGGGAGTCCTGTAACCTGTAGAATTCATCAAGCCACCGATGGAAAAAACGAAAGGTCCTTCGATATCCCGAAGCGACCTACGTAAATCTTCAACCGATAACTCTGCGCCAACGGCGGGCAGAGCCACAAAGTCTAACCCGTTTCTCCGGGCGTAATACTGCCATGGGAGGAAATTGCTGTGATGTTCGATTATTGGAACTACGAAGGTCCCGTACTCACCTGAGGAGGCAAGCGAAGCAGCCAGAAGACTGAGGCTCTCGGTGGCACCTTTTGTGAAGACTACTTCATCTTGGTCAGCCCCGACAAAATGTGCTATTTCTTGTCTGCTGTACTCATAAAGACTGGTAGCCCTTTCCGCAAGAGGATATACCGCCCTGTGAACGTTAGCGTTCTCGGCTTCGTAGAAACTTTTTACAAGATCTATTATGGACGCGGGTTTATGGGTTGTGGCTGCATTGTCCAGATACACTAGAGACGGATGGTTACGGAAGATCGGAAAATCTCTTCTAAGGTCTTTCACCCTGGGTTCAGACTTCTTTTGCGAATTCATTTCTTACCACCTCCGTGAAGGTAGGAAAGATCTTGTCGATCTCTTTGAGTACTGGCTCAAAAGTTCCCTGAACAATGAATCGGATCGCCCGTTCTCTGGAAAACCCTCTTGACATTAGATAGAAGACTCTTTGTTCATCTACAGATCCTACGGTCGCTGCATGAGAAGCTTCTACTTCACTTTCTCCCACAAGCAGCGATGGTATCGTATCTGCTCTAGCTTTTTGAGAGAGCATCAAGACGCTGCTGTGTTCACTTGCCTTTGATCCCTTTGCGCCTTTCCTCATGTCCAATGTTCCTCTGAAGACACTTCTCCCGTTGTCAAGGAGAACACCTGATCCGGAAATCATGCCTTCCGAGTTACGCGAAATTGCTTTCACCACATAATGCATATCGAGAACAGTATCTCCGCGAGCAACGAATAGAGGTTTTACAGATGCTTGCGCACCTTCACCTTCGAGGAGAACCATATGGAAAACCGCCATTGAGGCATTTCCCGTACTCGCCTCAACTACTCTTAGCTTAGCGTTCTTCTCCAGAAAGTACAGGTTGTTCGAAAATCCATAACCTCTTTCAGTCATTCTATTTATGTAAAGGACCTCCACAGTGGAATCCTCCTTGATAAGAAACCTGTTGTTCTGGAGAAGCCAGTTACCTGAAGACGTGCTATCTATGACTAACTTTATGGACGAGCCCTTCCCAGAAACAAATAGGTTGTTCATAATTCTTGAGTCCCTACTAAACGGAATCACATATGGTTTGCTTACTCTCTTTCGAGGCGGGACGGAGATCATTGTACCTTCAGAGAAGCAAATGTCTCCAAGCAAGAGAAGTTTTCTGTCAGAACCTTCAAAATCCAGCCTGTCAAGAAGTTCTACTTCGTCACTGCTAAGAGAGATCATGGGTTTTGCATTTGGATCTGTATACTTCGTGCGATGCCTGAGAGAGATGTCAGGCAAGGTCATTCCAGTTAACTTAAACCGCTTCCATAAAGGAAATGACAGTTTCTTGTATTCGGAATACCTGTTGCTAATGAAAGCAGACATCGCAGGCGAAGCCAAATCTGCGGCGAGAAGAAAGTCTCTATCGGCAAAATCCCCAACTGAAACCTCTTCTCTTCTGGGTGGTCTAACCATTTTGTAATTATTGTGAACGAAATCAGTTGTTACTTCCATCGTAGTCACCTCAACCAATACTGCTTTCAATCTCCATATCTATCAATCTATTGAGTTCCACCGCATACTCCACAGGGAACTGGCGCGATACGGGTTCCATAAATCCCCTGACAATCATTGCCTTGGCCTCCGATTCGCTCAGACCACGGCTCATGAGATAATATATTTCATCCTCCCCTAATCTTCCTATTCGCGCCTCGTGGCCGATTTCTGCTGAGTCATTCATTACCTCAATGATCGGAACTGTGTCGGATCTCGAATCGTTATCTATCATCAGCGCCGTACATCGAACTGAAGACCTGCTGTTTTTCGCTCTTGAAGATATTTCTAGTAGACCTCTATAGAAGGCCCAGCCTCCACCCGCACTTATGCTTCTAGCATCTACAAGTGAACTGGTTTCAGGAGCAAGATGGATCACTTTGGATCCAATGTCCATATGCTGACCGGGACCGGCGTAAGTTATTCCAAGATGCTCGGCTCTTGCACCTCTTCCCTTCAAAACGGATGTAGGATACAACATTGTTTTCAGACTTCCAAGAGAGCCCGATATCCATTCGATTGTTCCATCTTCCTCAACGATCGCTCTCTTGGTGTTGAGGTTGAATGTGTTCTTCGACCAGTTCTGAATAGTCGAGTACTTGACCCTGGCTTTGTTCAGAACGAATATCTCTACCATTCCTACGTGGAGGTTCAGATCGTTGAATCTCGGTGCAGAACAGCCCTCAATGAACTGAAGATCAGATCCCTCATCAGCAATGATAAGCGTGTGTTCAAACTGTCCGCTGCCCCCCACATTCATTCTGAAATATGCCTGAAGCGGGAGCGGTACCTTCACCCCTTTGGGAACATATACGAAAGAACCTCCACTCCAGACGGCCCCGTGGAGCGCAGCGTATTTGTGATCGCCAGGTGGAACCGCCTTCATAAAATATCTCCTAACCAATTCCGAATGCTCTTTAACAGCCGTCTCCATATCCAAAAAGACTATGCCTAGACCCTCAAGCTCCCTTCTGATATTCTGATACACTATCTCAGAATCATATTGAGCTCCTACCCCTGCAAACGATTCCCGCTCTGCCTCTGGAATACCTAATCTGTCGAATGTCTCTCTGATCTCCTCAGGCACATCATCCCATGATCTCTTCTTGTCTGCATCGGGACTTAGATAAGAGATTATCCTGCTTAGGTCTAGACTTTCTGTATCAACTCCAAACTCAGGATCTCTCGAAGAGTTGAAGATTCTCAGAGATTCAAGGCGTTTATGAAGCATCCATTCAGGCTCGCTCTTCCTTTTCGAGACATCGATTATTAGGTCTTCCCTGAATCCTCTTTCGCTAACAAACCTGTACCTGGAATCTGAACTAAAATCGAACCTTGTACTGTCGATTAATCCTTCTTTTCGCATCCTCAGGCCCCCTTTGCTGACCCAAAGATCCCCTCGTAGCCATTCTCTTCAACTTCTACTGAAAGCTCCTTACCTCCAGTTATTGCCATCGTTCCATTTACATAGATATGCACATAATCCGGCTCCACATGTTCAAGCAACCTTTTGTAATGTGTGATCAGAATAATCGCGTTCTCCGAGTATCTGAATTCATTGATGGATCGAGCGATGCTCTTGAGTGCATCTATATCCAACCCGGAATCGATTTCGTCAAGGATAGCCAACTTAGGCTTCAAAAAACACATTTGAACTATTTCGGCCTTTTTCTTCTCTCCACCAGAGAAACCTACGTTAAGATACCTATCTATGAGTTCCATCTCCAAACCTATATTATAAGCCAATCTGTCAACTTCCTGACTCATTTTAAGCAAAGGCGTTTTGTTCCCAAAGCTCTGAGAGGCAGCCATGAGAAAACTTCTGAGCTTGACTCCGGATATTTCCTGCGGCTGTTGGAAAGAGAGAAAGATGCCTAGCCTAGCCCTCTCGTCAACAGACAATCTTGATATGTTCTTGTTCATGAACCTCATGGTGCCTTCGGTCACTGTGTATTTTGGGTTGCCCATCAGCACATTTGCAAAGGTGGATTTCCCGCTTCCGTTAGGCCCCATAATGGCATGAATCTCTCCGCTCCTAACGGTTAGGTTCACTCCCTTCAATATCTCTTCATTATTCTCAGCAAGAACAGCGTGAAGATTCCTCACTTCCAGAAGAGTCAAGTCAATCCCTCCAAATCCGTTATTTATTATCTGAATTATAACATATACCGACTATTATAGACGAGATTAAAGAAGAGTACACAAAGTGAGGAAAACAAGTCACAGGATATATAATTAGAGATATGGCGATCTGGGGGTGTCTAATGCTCTATGTGATCTTTGTAGGTGTACTAATGGGTCTAGCCAATCTCATTCCAGGTGTAAGTGGTGGTACAATCGCTCTTCTAGGAGGCATATATGAGCGATTTGTGGATTCAGTCTCATCGCTGACAGCTTTGAGGATCAAGAAGAAAGAGTTCGTATTCCTGATTCAGCTTATCGCGGGCATAGGAATAGGGATCTTCGCTTTCGCAGCTCTAATAGATCTCTCTCTTTCAGTCGTCCCTTCGCTAATGTATGGGATGTTCTCCGGACTCGTTGCTGGAGGAATTCCAGTTGTATTCAGGCGCATTGAAAAAATCGGCGCGACTTCGATTATCTCTTTCGCTGCCGGGGTAGTACTCGTTGTCATAATATCTCTGCTTGGTTCAAGGTCGGTAGAAGGTAGTATTTCTGATCGCGGTGCTCTTAATCTCGTTTTTGATGTGGTAGCAGGTTTTTTTGGAGCGGCGGCTATGGTCCTTCCCGGACTTAGCGGTGCCTTCATACTTCTACTGCTCGGTGAATACACTAGGGCAATATCTGCTCTCAAGAACCTAGACTTAGTAATCATTGCCTCCATCGGAGTCGGTGTTATTCTTGGCGTGGTCTTCGTAAGCAGACTTCTGAAGTTCTTGATGAAGAGGTGCCGCTGTGCGACTTTCTCCTTCCTTCTTGGCCTTATGCTAGGCTCAATACCCGATCTACTCTCCAGACCGGGGATCAACTTCAATCTGATACAAATAGCGGTGGGAATTCTCTCGGGACTAGCATTCTCATACCTTATAGTAATACTCGAAAAGAGAAATAGAGTAAGAACCTAGCTATTTGCTGTGATTTATCACTACTCTCTGAAGATGCTTATCGCTTTCAAGGAGCTCTCCTATTCCCTTGACAACGCAAGTTCTTGGATCCTCGGAGACTATGGTTTTGATACCGGTCTCCTGAATTATCAAATCCGGTAATCCTCGGATCAAAGAACCACCTCCTGTGAGCACAACGCCTGTATCCATTATGTCGGCAGCGATTTCCGGAGGTGTCTCTTCCAGAATCTGTCTAAGATTAAGAACAATATCCTGCAAGATCTGAGATATCGCCTCATGAATATCGTCAGAGGTGATTCTAATATTACCCGGAAGACCGTTCAGGGCATCTCTTCCTCTTACCTCAAGCTCGTAGCTTTCCAGAGTGGGAAAAGCCTTCCCGATCTTAATTTTGACGTCCTCTGCAGTCGAGCTGCCAATAAGAAACTTGTACTTGCGCTTGACAAACTTGATTATCGCGTCGTCCATTGCATCTCCGGCAGTTCTCAGAGAACGCGAGACTACTATCCCGCCAAGGCTGATTACGGCAATGTCGGAAGTCCCTCCTCCAATATCCACAACCATATTACCCACTGAATCAAATATGTGAAGGCCTGCTCCGACTGCAGCGACCACAGGTTCAAGAACCAGGTAAACTCTGCTTGCTCCTGCAGCCGTTGTGGCTTCGATAACTGCTCTTCTCTCAACACTTGTAACCTTGGCTGGAACACCGACAACAACCGCCGGTCTGGACAGGGAGAATTTCGTGCGAGTTCGCTTCACAAGTTCCTTGAGAGCCTGTTCTAAAATCTGATAGTCTGCAATAACCCCATCTCGAATTGGCCTTACAGCCTTTATGTCCTTTGGTGTCTTACCGATCATTTCCTTAGCTTCAGAACCAATTGAGATTATCTTTCCCGTCTTCGTTTCAACAGCGATGACCGAAGGCTCATCAATCACTATATCCTTGCCCTTCTGAAAGACCAAGAGAGAAGCGGTTCCCAAATCGATGCCAAGATCACCCTTTTTCATACAAAACCTCCCGCGTTGCAAACATGGTGTGCTCGGTGGGATTTGAACCCACAGTCTCTGGATCCGGAGTCCAGCGCTCTATCCGTTGAGCCACGAGCACTCAATAACCTGCGGACCTTCTGAGTTCAGATCTAACTTCCCATCAAGCTCTTCTCCACAAGCGATTACTATTATATCGTAAGTTGAAAAGTCTATGTCATCAATAAGGTTTACCGGGTTCATTCCTTTTCTCTTGAATGCCAGAAAGATCTGAGGATCTTCGACAAAAACTCCTGGGTCTGTCTCCAGAGAGTCAATACCTTCTATTCGAGCAGATTCTGGTTTGTACAGCAATACCCTGCTATTTGAAGGGATTTCACGAAGATCACGGCAGACGACTCTTCTCTCACGTACCTCCCACCTTCTGGCCGTAATAGAAGACTCATTTCTAAGAATCTGCATTGCACTGAAAACATCCTTTACTTTCGAGAAATCCTGTCCAACTTCTTGAGACATTCTCATCGCCGTCTCTGTAGTTAGAGATTCATCCACCAGAAAGACTGGGCCAGAATAGATGTTCTTCACCTTTTCAGCAAATGAGACTGCTCTCATAGTAGATTCGCTGAATCTGCCAGACATTGAGATTGGTAATCCAATAACAACTATCTCGACTTTCTTCTCCTCTAGTATTCTTGAGAGTGTTTTGCGATAACCTGAGTGATCAATGGTTCTTAGAGGGATTTCTACACCCTCTATCTGTAAAGCAAGGCCGATTCTTGATGTGCCAAAGTCAATGCCAAGTTTTACCATAGAAGGACCTTACCGGGTTTTCGTCACAATGGTTAGTAAGGAGAATCTCGATGTCTGCCTCTTTTAGGAGGCTGACGCTCGCGCAAAGATCTCCAGATGAGACCGCAATTGAAAGCGAGCAACCCAAGAATAAATCTGGTGGAGTAGGGAAGATCTTCGCATTCAAACCTCCGTCCCTAATCAGCGACAGCGCCTTCATAATTTCTTGCCGCGAGACTGTTATCAGAGAATCCAGCACCATGGTGTCAACCAACCTTAAGCACCTCTTCTGCATTTGTAAGACTCCGAAGCAGTCCTCTTGTCGTCATCGTCGAAAGCTTGGTGGCGAACCATCTGGTCATTCTCTTTTCAGCGACTCCCTCTCTGTACCGCAATGTCTTTTTCACCTCAACTGAGTCGAGTTCCGAGCTCGAACTGCTGTACCAGATTCCTTCGTCAGCACTTACAAGCTTCATCTCCTCCAACATAGAAAGAAAGACCTTCGAGATTCCGTCTTCAAAGCTAAGGGCCTTTCTGATATCCCTCTCAGACGCTGGCAGAACATCCTTAAGGTCCTGATAAACGGCTTCAAGCTCTTCAACTGTCGGAAAAAGCCTGTCCATTTCACCGGTATTAGAAATCAAGTCGGCCTTGTTGAAAGATAGATTCAAGAACAACTCCGAATCTTCACCGGGTCTGGTCGAAACAGAATCAATAATCTCCAGGAAGTTCCTTGGCGCACTGTAGAATACAATATTCGAGTTACCTAAAGTGACACCAAGTCCGTCGCTAGATGGAGTAGTAATCAGGACCCTGATCTTCTGTCTCTCAACAAGTGAGTATATTACCGACCTCTGAAAGTCCTTCAGCAGATAATTGTAGAAAATCAGTTCCCCATTCTGAAGAGCATGGGATAATCTTGATCCCATAGATTTGGCAAGAGTGACCGTCTTATGTGGGGAATCAACAATCACAGCGACATTCTCACCATGACCGACGATCGACATCACCTGCTCGACCTTCTTTCTGGAGCCTCGGTTGTCGATTATGCCCACCCTTTTGATTGGACTTGGCTTATATACGTGAGATATCCTTCTATCCGATAGAAAATCCTTCAAATCATCATAGTAGACACTTCCTGCAAATCCAGATATTCCTAGGACCTTATCGATGTTTGAGAAAAAACCTTCAAGATCTGGATGGTCCTTGAAAATGCCCGAGAGAATATAAGTAGGTTCGTCGAAAATAATCTCTCCGGCTATTTCAGCAATCTCGTTAAACCTTTCAACGAAGAAGGGCAGAGTGGTGAAAACAACGGGTTCATCCAACCTTCCTCTGTACAGAGAGTTGGCAAAGACTGGTTTTATAGAATCCAGATAGTGCTGCAGAGAATAATAGGTATGTGCAAGCGTGCCGTTTATTGCAGACACAACGAAAGTCTTCTTGCCTTGCTGATAGTTTTTAAGTATTTTGAGAGCGAGAAAAGGGTTCTTCAGTCTGATGTTGCCAAACACTCCCCATGGATTCTTGATGCTTACTTCCATGAACTCCGGACACTTATGAGAGAGCTTCTTCTCAAGCTCGCTTATCAGAGCGGATACATCAGTTTTTACCTGCGAACCGGGCTGCTGATTCTTCCAATCTCTTATAAACTCAAAAACGAAATTCTTGTCCCTTACTTCCTCTTCAAAGACTGGATCAATGTAAAGCTTTGCATCCGAAAGAGAGAGTTTGACACTCTGCAGTCCATAAAGGTTCTCGCTCTTAATTGAAGCAACCGCATCCACCTTTAGGAGATTTGGCTTCACATATTTGAAGTCATCAAACATTGAACCCATGTTGTAACCTATCGCAAGCGTCTTTCTATCTCCAGAACGTAGAATCAACTTCACGTGATCGCTGCCGCTGCCAAACATCTTCGCTTTCTCTATGTTAAGTCCCTTTATAAGGAATCTCGGTTCGGGATTTGAGTGGCCAAAGGGTCTCAAGAGCTCCAGTTTATCAAGAATAGCGGATGTAATAGAATCTATAGAGAGGACATCGTCGATGTCTATCTTGAATACCGGCTGCTTTTTCCCATAAAGTCTTATGTAAGCATCGTTTATTGCCGTTCGGAATTCAGTGATGTTCTCCTTGTCTATGCTGAATCCTGCAGCCATCTCATGCCCGCCAAACTCCCTCAAAAGGTGAGAGACTTCGTTAAGGAGACTGATTATGCTTACACCGGCAGGACTTCTTGCGGAACCCTTACCGTCGGAACCGTTGGTAGATATCAAGAAAACCGGCTTGTTGTGAATTGATACAAGTCTGGAGGCAACAATCCCCAGAACTCCAAGGTGCCAGTTATCGCCGTCAACAACAAGCGCATAGTCATCTTTGAAACTGGACGTGCTGTCGATATCTCTTTCAGTCTGGTCGAAGATCTTCGCCTCTATTGTCTGTCTATTCTGATTGTGCTTCAGAAGCCGGCTAGCAGTGTTCATTGCTGAATCCATGTCTTCACTTATTAATAGTTCGAGGGCAACAATAGCTGAATCCATTCTCCCTGCCGCGTTAAGTTTGGGCGCAATCTTGAAGGCAATATCCTGCGCAGTAAGGTTTTCAGACGGGATTCTAAGATACGACAAAAGTGCCTTTAGTCCAAGAAGCGGGCTGCTCTGGATCTTTGCGGTACCTTGCCTGACTATGTAGCGGTTTTCATCTCTCAAGGGTACAATATCCGCTATAGTACCTAGCGCCACGATATCCAGATATTCCTCCGGATCGATAGGACAGTGTAGAGTCTCATTAAGCGCAACAAGCAATTTGAAAGCTACGCCAACTCCAGCAAGTCCCTTAAAGGGATAGTTGTCGTCAGGTCTTTTGGGATTGACTATGGCGTCGGCGGGCGGAAGAATATCCTTCACCTCGTGATGATCGGTTACGACAACATTGAATCCTATTTCCTTTGCATACTTGATCTCCTCAAACGAAGTGACTCCACAGTCAACGGTAATCAGTAGTTTATGGCCCTGTTCTCTTAGATCCTTTATTGCGTCCTTGCTCAAACCGTACCCTTCCTCAAGCCTTAAGGGAATGTAATAACTAACATTGAACCCCATTCTTTTCATTGCAAGATACAGGAGCGCTGTACTGGTTACACCATCGACATCATAATCACCGAAGACAACGATGCTCTCGTTTCTCTCTCTAGTCTCTATTATTGTACGAACTGCAAGCTGCATACCTTCAAGAATGAAGGGATCATGAAGAATCGTCTTATCTGGATTCAGAAACCTCATTGCTTCAACTTCGTCATCAATTCCTCGCGTTACCAGTAATCTTGCCAAAAACACATCGATTCCCATGAATTCGACCAATCTGTTTACGGCCTCATCATCAGGCTTTAGGAGAAGCCACTCCTTTCTCATATAGATCCACCCTCTCTTTTTCTTTTAAAAGATTATAACATCATGCACAATAGCTTGGAGGTGCGTGATACTGGTACCTCAAGAAGGTGTATTGTACAATCTGTTTATGAGATTGGATGGCTATGTTTCTAAGTTCTCTGGCTTCAGCAGAAGCCAGAGCAGAAAGATGATAAGAAGTCAAAGAGTAGTCGTTAATGGAAGAGTCGTCGATACCCCGTCTGCAAGTGTTAGCGCGAACGATGAAGTACTTCTGGACGGAGAGCACATAAAGGCCTTTGGAATGGTCTACATAGCTCTGAACAAACCTGGAGGTTTTGTCTGCTCAAGAGAGAGAGACGAAGGAGAGAATGTCTTCGACCTGATAGATGAAGTCTTTTCTGCCGAACTGTCCATTGCCGGAAGGCTTGATAAAGACACAACAGGACTTGTAATACTCTCAAACGACGGCGAGTTCATTCACAACGTGATTTCGCCGAACAAGCTGGTCGAGAAGGAGTATTTCGTAGAGACTGTCAATGAGATTACTTCAGATGAGATCTCACTTCTCTCGCAAGGAGTCTCAATAGGCGATGAAGAGTTTTCTATGCCGGTATCAGTTGAAGAACTAGATTCTTTTCATCTGAGAATTGTACTGACGGAGGGCAGGTATCACGAAGTCAAGAGACTCGTTCTGGCAGTAGGAAACAAGGTGAGAAACCTTCACCGAAACAGGATCGGCGCATATTACCTTCCCGATCGATTGAGCCCCGGAAAGTGGATATACCTATCTGAGACAGACAGAAAAAGAATAACCGGGACTTGAGTCCCGGTTATTCGGGTAACAGGAGAAGATATCAGTCGATTCTTGAAAGGTTGAAGGAGAGATTGTGATCTCCCTTGCCAAAGTATCTATATGTAACCGACACGCGATATCCGTCCAGAACAAGCACTACTTCATAATATCCTGGATCAAGTTCAACTACCCTGTTTGATCTACCATAATCTTTTCCGTTAATGAAGATTCTCGCATTGCTCGGATCAGAGGAAATTGTAATCCTGGCAACCGGCCTTTCTTCAATCAGAGTGATTTTCGTCGATGAACTGGTTCCGGCAGCGAGATTGACATCTTTGCTGTCCGTTATATAGCCAGACTTCTCTACTCTGATCGTATGCCTCCCCGCATCAAGATCAACGGATAGCGGAGATCTGCCCACATAAACGTTATCTACAAAAACCGATGCATTTGTCGGCTCTGTTTCTACTGTCAGTCTGGCCTTCTTTGCATAAAGAGTGGCACTTACTTGTCTATCACTAGCAAGTGTTACATTAGTAGAGAAATCTTCATAGCCATCTGCGGTTACTCTGATGGCGTAAGATCCCTCCCTCAAGGTAAGAGTAAGCGGGGTTCTGCCTTGATATGTTCCGTTTATGTAGACAAGGGCGTTGGAAGGTGAACTCGTTACGCTCAATCTGTACTCTTTCACTTGAGGAGTCAAGGTAATGGACTTCGAAATCGAGCGATCAAGAATGAAGTTTTCAGTGTATGTCTCGTATCCCGATCTCTCAATTCTCAAGTTCTTTGTTCCGCCTTCCAGAGTCACACTTAACGGGGATCTCCCAATGTAAGCGTTATTCACATAAATATCTGCCCCTGAAGGACTCGTTATTACCGACAGTTGATAATTCTGAACCATAGAAGTCAGAGTGATAGACTTGGAAATGTTACGATTCAGGACAAAAGTCTCTGTGTATGTCTGATATCCAGCCTTAGAAACGCTGATACTCTTCGTGCCTTCTTCCAAGGTGACATTCAGGGGTGTTCTTCCTACAAGCTTGCCATCAATATGCACAGTTGCATCGCTTGGATTTGTGACAAGAGAGAATTGATACTCTTTTGCTAACTTCTGCAAATCAAGTCTTACATCCAGCGTTCTCCCACTTTCGATAGTGAACTGCCTCGTTTCTTTACTGTATCCGCTCATATACGCAGTAACAATATGATTGCCCACGTCGAGGTCAATGTTTATCGGACTGGTACCTATCATTTTACCGTCAACATAAATTGTTGCGTTTGAAGGAGTTGTTGTTATCCTCGCTCGTCCTGTGCTGGGCATCACATCGAGATAGAACCAAGCAGTGGAAACGGCATACTCCTGCTTATCAATAACAGGTATTACTTTTGAAACTACGAAGTCCTCCGCCCCTGAACTGGCCTTGGGGAAGATATCTCCTGCCAGAGCTCTCACCATCAAATCGTCAAGAAATCCAAGGGAAGACGTCGATGCAACAATCTGAAAGATCTCCTTTCCTCCACCTGTCTCACTCGTCAACTGAAGACGGTATCTCGTCGTGGCGTTCTCCGTTGGAAGAGTGTAGGTCACTCCAGCCTTGACGAAATTGCTGCGATCATAACCGTTAGGGAATATCAGCTGGATTTCTCCATTTGGTGTGATATCGTATATCGCTATATATGCATCTTTATTGACTTTGAAGTAAGTCTTAACCTCTTCGCCTGAATAGTAAAGAGAACCGTTATCTCTGTCAAGCCAAATGGAAACCTCCAGCCCCCCCTGCGGCTGCTCCGGTACAATAATTACCTTCTGCATGTCATAAGTTACAATCCCAAATAGTGATACTGCCAAGAAAAAACTGAGAATAACCAGTATTGTTTTCTTCATAGACTATCCCTCCCATATCAGATACTAATTAGACTTGTCTTCATCAGACACGTTCAACAAGTTGTTAGCGATGTCCCTTGATCTATTATACTTTTTGATGATCACGATTATTAGAAGTGAAAGCACTGTACCGAAGATTAAACCATACGCACTTCTCAGCAGGCCTGTCCACAGAGGAACAGTAGCGTGGCAGAAGGTATTAACTATAGATACAGTTACAAGTGATCCACCTGCAGCAATTATCGGTCCGAGTTTCCCTTTGAGATCAAAAGAGAAGTGAATCATCACTGCCAGAAGCGGATATGCGAGCAATTCCTTGAAACGCGGACGGACTATGAGGACGTTGTCAAGATAGTCTCGCATTGTTCTTTCCACATCAAGCACAAAAGAGAAGTTCCCGCTTCTAAGGATGTAATAGACGGCTACCAGCCCTGCAAGAAGAACGACAAGTATATCTCCCCTAGAAACCTTTTTCGAAACGCTTCTACCAAAACCAGTGACAAAAAGCCAGAAGGGGAGGGCTACCAATGAGATCTTCACGCCTCTGAAGAGCTCCAGTCCATTCTGATAGGAGGCACCTACCATCGAGGCGTTGATTGCTATTCCGAGGAAAATCGAGAAGGAAAAGAAAAGAAGGAGACCCTTGATCACCCCGGTTTTCAAGGAAGAAACCCTCCGATATATGGCAAACTCACCGAAGACAGCGGCCGCGGGAAGACCAACAGTTGGAAACAACACGAACAACGCTGTGACAACAGCTGCAAGCAAAGGACTGACAGATAACAGGAGAACAAACACAAACAGGGATGCCAGCAAGGCGAACCTGGATGAACCAGTCCTTGGAGAAACTAATTCGGTCGAAGCGAATCCCATGCCGTCGAGTACTCCATAAACTTGAGATACCAGCTCATCATAGTCAAAATCATTGTCGGGAGTCAAAAAGAGAAGTGCATCAATGCTCCTTTCTCTGACAGCTCTAAGGTACCTGGTCACTGCCTTGTCAACATCATAGTTTGGATACTCTTTCTTCTTCAGATTGTGCACTCGAAACACCAGAGATTTGTTCTCCCTTGCCCTCAGCACATCAAGGACATAATGGCCTCTTTCGTCAAACTCCATGTATCCCGTGTATGCGAAGTGATTGTCAAGAATCGATGCAAGCTCCGAGACTGTGTAAGGGGAGACTCCAGTAAGGATCATCGGGATCTGCAGAGCCAATATCTCCTCCAGCCTATGCCAGTCGTCTCTCAGATCCACCAGAATAACCGAAGACTCCAAATTCGAGACGTTCTCCAGATCTTCCACGTAAATCAGCTGCTTTGAAGGGACTGCGTCTACCGCCTTCTCTGTAATTATCACAGCATCGTTGTAGTTGAAATCCAGGGAAACTCTCCAGGGAATGTAGAACAAAGACAGAAGCAATCCGGAAATGAAGGCAACAACGACTATACCGTTGCCGAGTCTTAGTGCGCTCTTCTGTTTTTCGTTTCTTCGTCTTCTCTGAGGCTTTCTAGGTCTAACGGGAACTTCCGCCAATACTTGTCTCTCCTCCCAATCAGAAGATAAAGAAATAATACTACACCGATGAGAAATGGAGAATATGGAAGCAAGAAGATAAGTCTCCACTTTAGAATCATAGACCCTAGACTCGATCCAAAAACCTTCGAAAAGGCTGCACTCATATCCCCTTCTTGTAAGAACTCTTCTGCGACGCTCGTCAGATCAATATATGAATGCCTCTCCAGAATGTATCCAGCGAAGCTCGAAACAGCTCCATAGAAAACAGATTGGTCATCCTTATTAGGGTACCTTCTGTCAAACTCTGTGAAATCATAGAAGGCAACTCTGAGTATCGGAATTCTCGTCCTCGAATGAAGACTCTGAAAGCCTTCCGCCATTAATTCATGGTACCATACAGGAATCTCATTAGGAGTGAAGCCGATGCTCCTAAGGTACTCAAAGAAATAGACATGTGCGAGTTCATGTCTTGCGACTCCGGATCTATAGGAAGTCGTGTAAAGAAAGATCTGGTAGATTCCATTATCATCAATTGCTGCTGGCTGCTCATGGCCTTCGCCTTTGAGAATCGTAAGATTATACTTGACCGAAAAGCCGTATATCTGTGAGAGTTCAGCGTTTGCTTCTTCAATCTCTCTCCTGATCTCCACTTGACTGAATGCGTAGATCGAAATGAGAATGACCGTCAAAAGCAGAAGGGCTGACTTCATTTGAGTTTGACCAACACCTTCTCAAGGTCGTCGGGAAGTCCCGAAAGAATCTCGATCGTCTTTCCACCTTCCCAAATAAAGGAGAGTCTCGAACAGTGCAAGAAGTATCTTCTGAGCCCGGTCTCTTTCTTGAACTCCCTGTTGAACAATTTGTCTCCATAGACATCGTCCCCAACAACTGGATACCCGGCTTCGCTCAGCTGACGACGTATCTGGTGCTTCTTCCCTGTGTGAAGATCTATCCACAATAGTGAAACCGAGGCAAAACTCTTTTCAATTCTGAACGTCAATGACTCAGTGTGTTTCTCTCTCTCGGAAACAAGTCTTCCTTTAGCTTCCGGCACTCCTTTCACAAGCGTGTGGTAACCCTTTTCCATTCCTCGCAGCCTAAACAGTGATGACAACTCTCTAGCCGACTCTGGAGATTTGGCGAAGACTATCACTCCTGAGGTATGCTTATCGAGCCGGTGGACGGGCCGCGGCAAGAAACCTCTTGCCTCTCCATATGCCATGAGTCCCTCGACCAACGTTACAATCTGGATGCCTTTTCCGGGATGAACGGATATCCCCGCCGGTTTGTCGACCGCGATTATTGAATCGTCTTCGAATAGTATCTTAAGGGGAATCTCGTGAGGAATCAGTTCACGCGATTCTCTAAGACGCTTCAGTCTTGAAGGATCTCCAGAAAAAGCTACTCGAACTAAATCTCCTATCTCAAGCCTGAAGGAGCCATCCTTGACTTTCTTCTCATTGACTTTCACATTTCCCTTTCTCAGCAACTTGTAGATAGATGACAACTTCAGGTCTGAGAGCTCCCTTCTCAAGAACCTGTCTAATCTCTCATAGAAGTTTTCTTTTGATACTCTGAATTCTCTATCTATCGATACCACTCCACTCAACATTAAGGGGGCCTTAAGCCCCCTTGAAAGACTCAGTCTTCAACTCCCAGACCTTTGCTGATACTTTCCACAATATCTCCCACCGTAGAGATGCTCTCAATCTGCTCATCTTCGACCTTAAAATCGAATTCATCTTCAAATGCCATCACCAGGTCGACCAGATCGAGAGAATCGGCTCCGAGATCCTCTGTCAAACTGGAATCCATAGCGATTTCATCTTCTTCGACTCCAAGTTTCTCGGAAATTATGTTCTTCACTCTGTCGAAAACTTCATCGGCCGTCAAAGGATTTCCTCCCTTCGAATTCTGAAAATCGGAACAATTATATTAACCGAGAGCTTCAAAGTCAAACGGCTCTCGATTCCCAAAAGCATTCATTATTATATAATAATTTGAATGGCTTTACTTTCGGAGGTTTTCTATGAATATATTCGAAGTGATGAAAGAAGAGGTAACTGAACGAATCAAAATGACTCCAAAGGCGGCACTAATTCTCGGATCCGGCCTTGGCTATCTGACGGAACACTTCTCCGAACCAATAGCAATAGAGTATTCTGAAATTCCGGGATTTCCTAAAACAACCGTTGAAGGTCATTCTGGAAGATTGGTCTTCGGATACTTTCATGGTCTTCCCGTTGTAGCAATGGAGGGACGATTTCACTACTACGAGGGTCATAACATCAGAGATGTCACTTCTCCGGTGTATTTGTTCAAGGAGCTCGGAATAGAACATCTGTTGATTACGAATGCTGCGGGGGGCATAAATAGAAGCTTCTCTCCAGGAGATATCGTCGCAGTGACTGATGTAGTGAATTTCGGCTTTCGAAATCCTCTCAGGGGAGTCAATTACGAGCAATATGGCGTGAGATTTCCAGATATGTCGGAAATCGTAGACAGTCTCTGGCTGGCGGACTTGAAAACCCGTCTTCAAAACACGGGGATAGAATTGAAGGAGGGAACTTATTGTTGGGCTCTTGGTCCAAATTATGAGACTCCGGCAGAGATAAGGGCCTTTGAGTTTTTCGGAGCAGATCTCGTTGGAATGTCGACAGTACCAGAAGTAATCGCTGCCAGGCACTGCGGTATCAAGCTTCTTGTTCTATCCTGCGTTACGAATATGGCATCGGGAATCCTGAAGGAGAAACTCTCCCATGCCGATGTTGTTAGCACGGCCAGAAGAATCAGACCAAAGTTCAGTTCTATAGTTCGATACGCCATCGAATCATTGTTGGAGAGCAAATGATGATCAGAAAAGCAAGCAGTGTTGTCTCATGTATCCAAAAAGCTGAAAACATCCTTGTAGCTGGCCACATAATGCCCGACGGAGACTGCATTTCTTCCGTGGTCTCGCTTTCGGTGGGTATTGAAAGATTCGGGAAGAAAGCCACACCCGCAATTGATTGGAAAATTTCACCGAACTTCAAAGTCTTTCCCTGGATAGAAAGGATCAAAGGTTTTGACGAGGAGATTCCTAAGCCAGACTTGATTATCGTGGTTGACGCATCATCACCGGACAGAATCGGAAGGTTTGAAAACTTCCTCAGAATGGGAGTTCCTTCGATAGTGATCGATCACCATGCAACAAACACATACTTCGCAAACGAATGCTGGGTAGACCCTTCATACTCGTCGACAGCTCAAATGATTCTCGATCTTCTGAGGCTTATGGATATTGAATATGACAGGGATCTTGCGTTGATGAATTACTTAGGGATTGCAACAGACACGGGATTCTTCAGATACTCAAACGTGGACAGCTCGGTATTTCAAGCTGCTGCTGAGCTTGTTAGTTTGGGAGCCGATCCCGATTTCGTGGCAACAGCGATTCTCGAGACCCGAAAGATTGAGGAGCTGTTTCTTGAAAGAGATGCTATTGATAACATCACGCTGCTTTCAAACAACAGATTTGCTTACTCATATCTGACACTGGCTGATTTTGAAAAGTATTCACTTACAGACGATGATTTCACGGGTTTCGTTGGAGAATTGAGATCAGTAGAGAGCGTAGAAGTAGCTCTTTTTGCTTCAGAAGCCCGTTCAGGTGAGGCACACGTTTCACTTAGATCGAAGAAATACTTCGATGTCAGTGAGATTGCCGTTGCATTTGGCGGTGGAGGTCACCAGAAAGCTTCCGGCTTCACCCTCAAATACGAAGGTGACCTTAAGAGCGCGCTTTCCGAAGCAGTTCAAATGATTGACTCTCGACTGCAAAATGAAAGGACTTAAGCAATCAGCCTCGCCAGTAGCTGAATGAACTGCGTTATCGGCCACATTACTAGCTGTATTATGCCCATAAGTGAAAGCACTAGAAGTGTAAGTATTCCGTACAGTTCATATTTCACCAGCCAATTGACCTGGTTCTCCGGAACAATCATTGTAACAATGTTTGCTCCGTCAAGAGGCGGAATTGGAATTAGGTTGAACAAGGCTGTATTGAGATCAATTACCATCATCCAGTACACTACATCGGCGATGTAGCTCAATGGAAATGAATTGACGGCTTCCGGCATAAACGTGGAGTACTGGTGGAGACCCGAAAGGTAGAAAACTAGACCGGCAATAAGACCGATCGAGAAATTGGCAATAGAACCAGAAATCGCCGTGAGTATACCCTTGAAATATCCGGCTTTTCTCAGCTTCCAGTAGTTCACAGGGAAAGGTCGAGACCAGCCGAATTTGAAGAAGTAGTACATGAGCAGACCTACAGGGTCTATCCTTCTTATGAATCCGGGTCCTCCCCATTCGGGTTTCACCGCGTCGAATCTCTTCGCGGTTATGAAACGAGAGTACTCGTGAGAGATTATGGCCACCGCTATGGCAGGGGTGAGGCTGAAGAAGTTTCTCATCATCTCAAGCATCATTATTCTCCCTTCCAGAGAGAACTACGGTTATCTCCCCTTTTGGCTCGGTCGCCTTGAATCTCTCGACTACGTCAGAAAGACTGCCGAAATAACTCTCTTGAAAGAGTTTAGTCATCTCTCTCCCAACGAAGACCTCCCTATCGCCAACTATCTCAAGAAGCTCTCCTAAGGTATCTACGAGCCGAAATGGAGACTCGAAGAAGACGATGACGCCGTCTCCATAAAGACCCTGAGCAATCTTCCTGAAAACCCTTCTGCGATTCTTGCCTCTTGGCAGAAACCCAAGAAAAGTGAAGTGAGTCCCCGGAAAGCCGCTTATCGCGAGCCCACATGAAACAGCACATGGGCCGGGCGCAACATCCACTTCGAAGCCTCTCTCACGACAAGTTTTGACGACATGAGCTCCCGGGTCCGAGATCACAGGCATACCGGCATCACTTGAAAGCGCTATTTGCTCTCCCTTGCTCAGACGATCAATTATTAACGGAACTCTCTCGTCCTGATTATGCATGTTCAGAGACAGAACAACCTTCTTATCTATTCCCATAGAAGAAAGCAAAGACCTCATCCTTCTAGTGTCTTCGGCGAGAATCAGGTCTGCCTCTTCCAGAATTTTCTTTCCTCTTATGGTCATATCCTCTAGATTTCCTATAGGTGTTCCCACAATCCAAAGCTTCCCTTTTTCAGCAGTCACTTTGAACCTCCCAAAGGAGACTTTGAAGCCATTCCGCACCTTCTCGGAAACCCATCTGGGGTCTCTCTCTTCTTTGCATAGACTATCATGAACCGGATAGATCCGTCTGATAGACAGTACTCCTTCTCCTGCAACAGGCCAAGACCTAGTTTCTCTTCAGCAACGCGCGAGAATACCCTCTCCTCACACCATCCCGGTCCTTTGTAAAGATATACGATGCCTCCGGTTTTCACAAGAGGAGTTGCCAGTTCCAAAGAAGTATCACATCTGGCGACAGCTCTCATGAACGCAGCATCGAACTTCTCTCTTTCTTCCAGCGCCAATTCCTCCGCTCTTGCTGTTTTCACAACGACGTTCTTCAGTTCCAGCTCATGGGCAAATCTCTCTATCTCCTTTGTCTTCTTCGCAATAGAGTCTACCAACACCCATTCCGCTTCTGGAAAGGCAATTGCCAAGACAAGACCGGGAATCCCGCCGCCACTTCCAATATCCACGAAGCGACCCCTAAATGTTGAACCGCAGAATGGTTTTAGAGAATCCTCCACGTGTACAATCGTAGCTCTCTCGAAGTCCCTAACAGACGTAAGGTTGTGTTGAGAAGATGTTATTAGCTCCAGAAGCCTTGTTAGTTTGATGCGACTAGGCGAGTCGATCTGCTCATTCAGGAAACACATGTGCTATTCCTTTTCTATGCAAGCGTAAGCCTCGTGATTATGAATTGACTCCTGGCTTATTACTTCGATTCTATACCAATCGATGCGGTCATCTTCTTGCAGAAACAGAACTACCTCCCGAGAAAGGTCTTCAACAAATCGGGGGTTATCGAAAGAGTGTTCGGTAATGTATTTCTCGTCTTCTCTCTTGAGAAGAGAGAAGATCGGAGCGCTCGCAGATTTCTCGACATACTCGATTATCTCTTCTATCCATACGAGCGAGTTCATTCGAACGGAAACGAACACCTCGGCTCTCTGATTGTGAGCTCCTCTATCGCTGATTTCTTTAGAACAGGGACAGACAGTCATCACCGGAACCTTAACTCCGAGCACAAAATCGAACTCTCCATCCTTCGTTGTGGAAAACGAACAGCCAAACGAGCTGAAACTCTCACTGCCGCTTATAGGCGCCTTCTTTCTTATGAAGTATGGAAATTGCACCTTGATGTGCGCAACATCTGCCCTAAGTGAATCTCTAATGTCGTTCAGAATCGATTCCATGTTTCTCGGCGTGATTTTCTTGTGATGTCTTTCAAGAACCTCAACGAATCTCGACATATGTGTGCCTCGAAAATCCGTCGGGAGATCCACAAAGAGATCGAAATTGCCTACCGTATGCTGTGTTCCAAATTCCCTATCCAAAACCACGATGGGATATTCAATTGACTTTATCCCGACCATGTTGATTCTGATGTTTCTCTTGTCTCTCTCATTCTGTACGTCTCTCAAGATCAACACCCCTTGAATCTGCTCTTTCGAAGAGGTATAATCAGCTAAGTGGAGGCGTATCCTAATTGGCTAAGGAGCCGGTCTTGAAAATCGGTGGGGTTGACGCCCCTTGTGGGTTCGAGTCCCACCGCCTCCGCCAGAACCGGGGATTCCCCGGTTATTTTCTTAATGGCCCAAAATCAGATAATGGCCATATTGTGAGCATAGGACTCCCAATTATAGCTTCCTCTGGCACAAAACCGAAATACCTGCTGTCAAAGCTGTTGGTAGAGTTATCCCCCATCATGAATCTAAACCCTTCCGGAACAATAACCTTTACTTCTCCCGTTGCAGGATCTTGCCGAATATACTTTTCCAGACCGAGTGGTTCCAACACCGTATCGTAAAACTCCGCGTACTCAATAAGCCCCTTGTATGCCTGATACAGTCTGTAATATGGTGAAAACCTCACCGAAGGGTCATCCGGGTGAGCCAACCCAAAGAAGAACATCGGATCATAAAAGACCCCTTCCCTGACATAACGCCTTTCCTCCAGCGAAGGAGGAATGTCTCCATTAACGTACAGCTGGTAAACTGGATTAGCCGCAGTATAGTCCGGAGCCCTCTTGAGTTCAAGAACATCACCGGGCTTTCCAACCAACCGCTTCACGTATTTCACGTGGCCCCTGTATTCTGCGGGTGCGAAGAAATCCATAAACTTGTCGAAGGCCCTGAGATACTTCTGAGACTCGATGTCTACGTAAGGTGTCCAGAATACGACGATATCTCCGTAATCAGGCTGTCTGTATTCGTATGTAATCTTCTCCACAAATAACCTGGCGGGAGGATTTATGGTAGGTATCATAGAACCCGTCGGAACTAGCATAGTCTCAAAAACAAACAGACGAATTATCGTTCCAAAGACAATCGCGTAAAGAATCGCCTTTCCCCACTCCTTCACTTCGTGGAGAAAGCGCGATCCTTTTTTGTCAGAGGCCTTTTCCGACTTCTTAGCAGACACTAGGCCTCAGTCCCTTTTCTCTTTTATCTTTACCTTACCCTGCACGTCTCTAATGTAGTAGATCTTCGCTCTCCTAACTTTTCCTCTTCTCAGAACCTCAATCTTTTCAAGAGAAGGACTTGTAAATGGGAAAATCCTCTCTACTCCAACTCCTGCAGCCCCCACTCTTCTAACAGTAAACGACTTGCCCGTTCCACTGCCCCTGATGCCCATAACAATACCTTCAAAGGCCTGTATCCTTTCCTTGTTCCCTTCTCTTATTCTTACGCTTACCCGTACAGTATCGCCCGGGCCAATCTGTGGAAGATCTTCTCTCAAATGTTCGTTTTCCAGAGATCTTATGTACTGATCCATCTTAATCCCTCCTAACTTCTATTGTATCCTCGTGAATTAATCTGTCTAATATTATCGCAACCGCCGCCCTGACCGAGAGATGATTGAAATCCGAATCTGCTCTCAGCGGCTCAAGCGAATAGTCGCAAGTCTTCTCAATTTCCTTGGGCAAGCCCCAACTTGTTCCAAAAAGAAGAAGATGAGGTTTCTCACTTGATATGATAACCTTCCTCATTTCCTCATAAGTTAGTCTGTCTATTCCCTTCTTGGCCGAAGTGAATATAAGAACCGGTTTCTTACCCTCAATCCTATCGATTTCTTCAATAACGTCTTCGATGTACGACGCCCTCTTAACAACAGTAAGGGCCTCACTTCTACTAGGATTGTACTCTCTTCCGAACTCCTCAAGCCAGTAATTAAGAACATTATCTACTATTTCTCTCTGCGCGGGAAGATTGCTCACTACGAAGTAGCCCTTGATGTTGTACGTTCTACATGTTCGGGCAATATCGTGCACATCGAGATTAGTAACCGCGCTGGAAACGATATTTCCATGCCTACCCAAAACTGGGTAGTGAATTAGAGCAAGGTATATGTTATTCAGCATCTCTTTTCAGCTCCTTGAAGAGCGCAAGCAAGGCCTTCTTATCCGTCAAATCGAAATCATGCTTCAAAAAGACATCCGGTCTTCTCTCCATAGTCCTCTTCAAACTCTCGATCCTTCTGTAAATCTCTATCATCTCATGATTCCCGCTAAGGAGCTCGTCGGGCACCTTCATACCGTTCAGTTCTCTCGGTCTTGTGTAATGAGGATGATCAAGGAGTTCAGAGAAGAATGAATCGTTTATCACCGACTCCATATCTCCCACCACACCGGGCACAAATCTTGAGATAGCCTCTATCATGAGCATTGCAGGAACTTCTCCACCGCTAAGTACGAAGTCTCCCACCGAAAGCTCTTCGTCAACTACATTCATAACTCTTTCGTCTATTCCCTCATATCGACCACAGATGAAGGCAATACTTTCTAACCTACTTAGTTCCTGAGCCTTGTTATTGTCAAAGACCTTACCCTGAGGAGATGCATAGATTACGTAGGGTTTGGTTCCTTCGTCGGACAGACTCTCAACTGCCTTCAGAATTGGTTCGGCCTTCATTACTAGACCGCTTCCCCCTCCAAAAGGGTAGTCGTCGGTGGTCCTGTGACGATCCTCCGTGAAATCTCTTATATCGATGGCTCTAAAGAATATAATCTCTCTTTCTATTGCTCGCGATATGACTCCCCAGCTGAAAACCGTTTCAAAGAGCCGTGGGAAGATCGTCAAGACGTCGATTCTCATCCAGACTTAACCTCTTCAAATTCCATAGTCTTCGCAACTATAGTCTTCCCATCTACATTCAACTCGACAATGTAATCCTTTATTAGAGGTATCAGCTCTTCCTTCACGGTTAAGTCCTTCTGATCTCGAACAACAACCATAACATCGTTTGCGCCGGTGTCGATGATGTCGTTCACCATACCAATAAGTCGACCTTTTTCATCGTAGACACTGCAACCAAGAATCTGGAAGTAGTAATACTCTCCTTCTCCAAGTTCAGGCAAGGCCTGCCTTTCGATATATATGTGGAAGCCCGCAAACCTCTCTGCCTGAACCATCGAGTCAACACCGTCAAAGTGTACAATCCATCCCTTCGCTGCTTTCCTGACTCCGTCTAAAGATACTCTAAGCTGAGATCCCGTTTTCTCGTTGTACAGTAAGACATCCTCGATACCTCTGAACACTTCTTCGTCTTCTAGAGAAATCTTGGCCTTCATCTCGCCCCGAAGACCGTGTGGCTTGACTATCCTTCCCACAGGGATCATGTCCTCAGAAAGGCCGCCTCTCAAATCGCTCATCGAACCACCTTTAGGATGAAACTCTCCTTCGACGAGCCTGCGAGAGCATTGAGAAGAACATTCACTGACTTTATGGTTCTGCCATCTTTTCCGATTATCTGGCCGACATCTTCTTCTGCAGCACTTATTTCAAAGACCGTGTTTCCGTTTTCGTCAGTTGTCTGATCTACGGCAATCTGATCAGGGTTTCTAACTATTCCCTTCAGAATATGTTCAAGCACTTCCTTCATTACTCCGTTTTCTCTCCTGACTCTTTTACGAGTTTGAGTTCATGAACCTTCTTCATAACTCCAAACTTTGCGAGAATAGATCTCGCGGTTTCCGTTGGCTGCGCACCCTTCATAATCCATTCTACAGCCTTGTCGACATCAACACTCATGATTCCCGGATCCCTTATGGGATCATAGAAACCTAGAGAGTCAATATATGCTCCGTCTCTACGTTTCTGAGAATCTACCACGACAAGCCTGTAAAACGGCCTGTTTCTTCTACCCATTCTTGTTAGCCTTATTCTTACCATTCTTTGCGTACACCTCCTGATTCTTTACTATCTAAAATGGAAATCCTTTCATACTTTTGAACAGCTTTCCCTTCTTTCCAAACTGCTTCATCATGCTTCTCATCTGATCATATGACTTCAAGAGCTTGTTCACATCCTGGATAGTCGTACCGCTGCCTCTTGCAACCCTTTGTTTTCTTGAGTAGTTCAGAAGCTTGGGGTTTCTCCTCTCTTTCGAGGTCATTGAGCTTATAATCGCTTCCGTTCGCTTCATGCTTTTCTCGCTTCCCGCAAGATCCACGTCTTTGGGTGCTCCGGGAATCATTTCCATGATGTCTGCTATGGAACCCAGCTTCTTCACTTCCTTAAGCTGGTTTAGAAAGTCCTCAAGATCGAACTTGTTCTTGAGAAACTTCTCTTCCATCTCTTTTGCCTTTTCCTCGTCTATGTTCAACTGCAGTTTATCTATTAGTGATAGTACGTCTCCCATGCCAAGTATTCGACCGGTCACTCTGTCTGGATAGAAAGTCTCAATCCCATCGGGCTTCTCGGAAATCCCTATGAACTTGACCGGTTTGCCCGTCACATGCCGTATCGATAGAATCACTCCGCCTCTGGCATCTCCATCTAGCTTCGTCACAACGAACCCCGACAGCTCAAGCGCTTCATTAAATGCCTTTGCAGAATTCACTGCATCCTGACCAGTCATCGCGTCAACAACCATTAGGATCTCGTCGGGCTTGACCGTGGCAACGATCTCTCTGAGTTCACTCATCATTGTTTCATCTATATGAAGCCGTCCGGCCGTATCTAGAATTACCACATCGTTAATATTCTTTACTGCCTGCTGAACCGCTTCCTTAGCAATTCTCACCGGATTCTTTCTTTCGCCGGTGAAAACGGGCAAATCTATCTGCTTTCCGAGCTGAATAAGCTGATCAATAGCAGCCGGTCTGTAAACATCTGCTGCAACAAGGAGAGGTTTCTTGCCTTCCTTTCTCAGTAGAGCACCGAGCTTGGCAGTAGTCGTCGTCTTTCCGCTGCCCTGAAGACCTACCATCATGATTATGGCAGGCTGACTAGAAAGCCTCAACGGAACCGACTTCTCACCAAGCATCTTGATCAGCTCATCCCTAACGATCTTTATGAACTGTTGATCCGGTGTGAAAGACTTCAGCACCTCTTCACCAAGAGCCTTTTCTGTTACCCCTCCTATAAACTCTTTGACAACCTTGTAGTTGACATCGGCTTCTAGGAGCGACAGCTTAACTTGCTTAACGGCGTCTTCTATATTCTTTTCCGAGATCCTTCCTTTTCCACTCAGCAGCTTAAATGCTCTGCCAAGTTTGTCCTGGAGATTCTCAAACATCTAAACACCTCCGCAGCCTGAAAAGTATACAACGGGCCGGCGCAAGAATGTTGAACTTATCTGAACAACAACTGCGATTATCATCTACTTATATTAATTTTTAATTACCACACTAATATCAATATACTTAATTCACCTATATACTTGCAAATAATTTCTTAAGCAATGCTATCAACCGCCAAATGGCGAAGAGGCTAAACATTCTTCTAAAGAAGATTATGGCATCGAAGCGGCGCGTGCTATCTAGTCAGATGAATTAAGTTCTCTGTAACAATCCCTGCAGACGGCTATATATTTCTCCATTCCACCCACATCTATCTCACTATCTATCGAACCCGAAATCCTGTGCGTAACGGTTGCATTGTACTCGCCACACCTGTGGCATACGGCCTTCTTTTTGACGACTTCATCTGCAGCCGCCATCAAACTTGCAGTGACGGTAAAAGGCCTGTGTTTGAAACTGAGATCTAACCCCACACAGAAGACATCAATCCCGCTAAATACTATCTCTTCCACTACCTCTAGCAGACTTTGATCGAAAAAGTTAGTCTCATCTATGAAAATCGCGTCGAGCTTCTCCTTTTCCAGTGAAACGATTTCTCGGATTTTTGAAGAGTCTTCCACGTTAATGGCCTCTGCCATCTGTCCCGAGTGACTAACCACATGATTAGAGGAGTATCTGTTATCAATTATCGGCTTGAAAACCTTTATTCTCTTTCTTCCAAGTGTATATATCTCTATCATGGATAGAAGTGTCGAAGTCTTCCCGGAATACATTGGTCCCGCAACAACTGTTAGTTTCCCAGACATATGCTCAACCCCTTATAGAGTTATCAATGACGGCTCTCTTATGAAGCACGAACTGCTCTAGCGATCGTTCCTGATAGCAGAACTCGCTGCTGATCTCAACGGCCTCTCTTATGGCGCCATCGATGGTCCTTCCTGCAAGAATCATGATCGACAAGATCGCTCCAAACAAATCTCCGCTGCCGAAACGACTCTCACCGATTCTACGGGGTTTGTAATCATGTCCCCCGTAAGAGGCTCCTTTTGACGATGCCTTAGTAATCACTCTCTTGTCTTTCTTGTCAAAGGCCATATAATCATTGGCGAGAATAAGGTCGTACAACGAAAGTCCTCCGTTCCCCCTATATTCGTGCCCAGGAGAAGGATCGAGCACCTTTAAACGAGACTTAATGGCGCTCACCGTCGCAGCAGCCGACTGGCCTATCTCTAGAGTACTGTAAATAAGATCAAACTCCTCTTTTAGCAAAATGCCGATCAGCTCTTCTTCAATACCGACTATCGACGGCTTTTCCACGGCGAGAACTTCATTCTTCCTAAAAAGAAACTTTCCTCTTGAACACTCTGATCTAATTGGGATAGACTTGAACTCCCATTGGCTCGATTCACCAGGGCCAAAACAGCTCAGAAAAAGGACATCAACACCAAACAAGGAAAGGCAGTTTGCCACATTGAAGCCCGATCCTCCAGTAGCCTGGATTATTCTGGCATTGTGTCCACTGCCTGAGACCTCAATATCCTCTAGATATCCGCCGACAACAAGAGCCCGAGCCCTACTTCGTTCTGTAGAGTCTGTCACCTGCATCTCCTAATCCAGGAATGATATAGGCATGATCATTCAGTTTTTCATCAAGAGCTGCGGTAAAGACCTTCACATCGGGATGATTCTTCTGTATGAAACTAACTCCTTCGGGAGCTGCAATCAAACACATCAAAGAGATCTGTTTCCCTCCTGCTTTCTTGACCAGTTTAAGGGCCCAAGATGACGAAACACCCGTTGCCAGCATTGGATCCAGCACAAATATCTGAGTCGTTTCGTCGATCTTTGGCAGTTTTGAGTAATACTCAACGGGTTGAATCGTGTCGGGATCTCTGTATATGCCGATATAACCGACTGATGCGTTAGGCATTAGGGAGAGAACGCCCTCAACCATGCCCAATCCAGCTCTAAGAATCGGGACAACAGCCACCTTCTTATCTTCGATACTTTGACCGATCATCTTCACGAGTGGAGTAGTTATCTCTTTCTCAAAAGTTGGGATATGCCTTGTAGCCTCATAAGTAAGTAACAGAGTGATTTCTTTCAGGAGTTCCCTAAACTCCTTTGGACCGGTTTGATCATCTCTCATTATTCCTAGCTTGTGCTGAATGAGCGGATGGTTAACTATCGTGAGCTGATCAAACACCTGCATCACTCCTGTGGACCAGATCCGGGTAGAGCGGGAATTTCTCAGCCAAAGCCTTGACCTCTTCGCTTATCTCTCTCACCTTTGTCTGAGATATCTCTCCCTTATCTCCTTCTATGCTCTTAAGGACTCTGATTATCAAGTCCGCAATAATTGGCATTTCCTTCTCAGTCATTCCCCTTGTAGTAACCGCAGGGGTTCCAATTCTTATGCCACTGGTTACGAAAGGAGATCTTGTCTCCCTAGGTATTGTGTTCTTATTAACCGTAATGTCAGCCTTTTCAAGTGCTTTCTCGGCAGACTTACCGGTGACATTTATTGGAGTCAAATCTACCAGGAAGAGATGTGTGTCCGTCCCTCCCGAGACTATCCTTAGACCTTTCTCTTCAAGAGACTTCGCCAAATAACGAGTATTCTCGACAATACTCTGCTGATAGACTTTGAATTCATCTCTGAGAGCCTCTCCAAATGATACTGCTTTCGAGGCGATTACATGCATCAGCGGACCGCCCTGAGTTCCCGGGAACACCATCTTGTCAACCGCTTTGGCGATTTCTTCACTATTGGTAAGTATCATTCCACCGCGAGGTCCTCTCAATGTCTTGTGAGTAGTAGTGGTTACTATATGGGCGAAATCAAGCGGGTTGGGATGAATTCCTGCCGCAACCAAGCCGGCAAAATGCGCCATGTCAACCATCAGTACTGCACCGACTTCATCGGCGATCTCCCTGAACTTCTTGAAATCGATTATTCTAGAATAAGCACTCCCGCCAGCCACAATTACTGAAGGCTTCGACTCGAGGGCAATCCTTCTGACTTCTTTGTAATCGATTACCTCACTCTCCTCATCAACTCCATAAGCGACAACGTTGAAAAGCTTTCCAGAAAAGTTTACCGGTGATCCGTGGGTGAGGTGGCCCCCGTGACTAAGAGACATTCCCATTATAGTATCGCCCGGTTTGGCAATAGCCAGATAGGCAGCCATGTTTGCCTGGGAGCCCGAGTGAGGCTGAACGTTTGAAAACCCCGCATCGAAAAGCTTTTTGGCTCTCTCTCGTGCAAGCTCCTCGACCTCGTCGACAAAAACACAGCCTCCGTAGTATCTTTTGGACGGGTAACCTTCCGCATATTTGTTTGTCATCACTGATCCCATCGCCTCCATGACGGCTTTAGAGACGAAATTCTCAGAAGCGATCAGTTCGAGCCCATTTCTTTGTCTATCAAGCTCTTTGACCATAATATCGAATACTTGTCTATCGGTTCTCTCCAAAGATTCCCACATGCAAAAAACCTCCTAAAGGATTCTATTCGAACATCTTCTTCAACGAAACATCGTATGGTGCACGAGCAATTCCCTTTTCAGTAATTATCCCGGTTATAAGGCTTGATGGAGTAATATCAAATGCAGGGTTGAAACACTTGACACCCTCGGGGGCTATCTGATAATCCCCAATTTGTGTTATCTCAAGATGGCTTCTCTCCTCTATCGGAATCCCATCACCACTTTTGGTCAGAAGATCCACTGTGCTCAGCGGTGCAACAATGTAGAAGGGAATCCCGTGTTTTTGAGCAAGAATGGCAACCGAATAGGTTCCGATCTTGTTTGCCGTATCACCGTTAGCGGCGATCCTGTCTGCCCCGACCAACACTAGATCGACTAACCCCTTCTTCATAACCCATCCTGCCATATTGTCGCAGATAAGAGTAACATCGATTCCTGATTTCATAAGCTCCCAAGCCGTCAGCCTAGCCCCTTGGAGATACGGTCGAGTCTCATCGGCATAAACCGATATCTTTTTGCCTTGCTCCACGGCCGCCCTCATCACACCTAGTGCCGTTCCATAATCCACAGTCGCGAGTGCTCCTGCGTTGCAATGAGTAAGTATTCCGTCACCGTCTCTCACAACAGTTGCACCGTTTTTCCCAATCGTCATATTGATCTCAATATCTTCCTCTGCAATTGCAAGCGCTTCGCTCTCAAGACTCTCTGCTAACCTTTTTCTATCTAATTCACGATGGGTGTTGAGTGTCTTTTCCATTCTGTTGAGAGCCCAGAAAAGATTTACGGCCGTAGGTCTGCTTTCTGAGAGCCTTCTCTTCACCAAATCCATATGGTCGAAGAACACTTCCTTAGAGCTTGCCAGAACCTCTTTAGCACCAAGGAGATAACCAAATGCCGCGCTTGCTCCTATCGCAGGGGCTCCTCGGATCACCATATCCCTTATCGCATGATACACGTCTTCGTGGGTCTGGCATTCAACATACTTTTCAACTGAAGGTAGTTTTCTTTGGTCTATTAGTATCAGTCGATCTTCTTTCCATTCAAGCGTGATACTCTTGAACTTTCCCACTAGATATTCACCCTCTTAACGATCTCTTTCACCGTTGAGCGGTATGCGACTTCAAGTTCAGACCCTCTCATGTGAGTAACGATGCTTTTGCCGTTGTCCGAAAAACCTACTAGCGTAGGATCGAAGGGGAGCGACCCTAAAAGGGGGATGCTGAAGAGAGTCTCGAGATTCTTCCCTCCACCTTCTCCAAATAACTTCGTGATTTCTCCACAGTGCGGGCATCTCATATATGACATGTTTTCCACAATTCCCAGTGGGTTCCTGTGCATTGTCTCTACCAGATTGATCGCTCTCTTCACATCCTGAACTGCAACGGCTTGAGGTGTAGTAACTATAAGCGCCATTATATCAGGAAGAGTCTGAAGAACTGTCAAAGGCTCGTCGCCGGTACCTGGAGGAGAGTCAATTACGAGGAAGTCGAGCTCTCCCCACGCAACATCACCAAGAAACTGATAGATCGCCGTTGTCTTCATTGGACCACGCCAAATAACCGGAGCATCTTCTTCAACGAAGCTTGAAATGCTTATTACCTTAAGATTTGGTAGAACTTCGGGAGGAAAAATCTGTCCTTCTACGACTTCGGGCTGCTTTTTCAGACCTACCATCCTGGCAACGTTTGGTCCATGAAGATCAATATCCATCAGACCCGTCTTGAAGCCTTCATCCGCAAGAGCCAGCGCCAGATTAACCGCGACCGTCGACTTGCCGACTCCACCTTTACCTGACATCACTAGTATTTTGTTCTTTATTGACTTAACGTTTTCTCTTATGCTTTCCATCCTCTCAGCCATCTCTTGTGGATTCAATTTCTTTCGCCCCCATATTCAATCCTCATTGTAAGATCTACCGAATTCTTCAGCATTGCCGAGACGGAGCAATATCTTTCCTGAGAAAGGACAACTGCCTTTTCAATCTTATCCTTCGGCAGATCTTTGCCCGAGAAGTGATATACGAGTTCGATACTCGTGAAAACCTTCGGATGTTCCTTCGCATACTCATAGTTTGCAGAAATCCAGTACTCGTAATCTGTAACCTTCATCTTGGAAAGAATCAAAACAACATCCATTGAAGTGCAACCCATCAAGGCAGCCATTACCGTCTCCATTGGAGTCGGTGCCGATCCATCGCCTCCGGAACTTTCCTTTGCATCCATATGTATATCATGGCCAGAAGGAGTCTTCGCGTAGAAGGCCATCTTCCCTATTCTCTTAGCAGAGTATTCCATTGTCTCATCCCCTCACAAAAAAAAAGGGCCTAAGCCCCTTTCAGTTACCGTTCAGTGCCGATTTGGCAATCTCGCAATACTCTTTGAATGTGCCGAAATCATTGACCGCAAGATCAGCCAGCATCTTTCTGTTGATGTTCACACCGGCCAATTTCAAACCGTGAATGAGATCGTTGTACTTCGTACCGGCAATTCTAGCACCAGCATTTATCCTGGTTATCCATAGCTTTCGGAAATCTCTCTTTCTGATCTTCCTTCCAGCATATGCGTAGACTCCCGATCTTATGTAATACTGCTTTGCAAGTCTGTATCTTCTGCTCAACGCACCTCTATAGCCTTTCGCGGCCTTCAAGTATTTCAGCTTTTTCTTTTTGGAGTTCACTCCACCTTTTACTCGCATCTAAATCTCACCTCTCAGAAGGGTCAAATGCCCAGGCTTTTCTTTACTTTCTTCTCATATCCGCCTTCGACCAATTTCCATTTTCGGGCCTCTCGGCGGCTGCTTTCGCTCTTCTTACCGGTATTATGACCAGTTCCAGACTGGTTTCTCATTATCTTTCCACTACCGGTTACCTTATATCTTTTGGCACTTGCCTTATGAGGCTTCATCTTTACTTTGTTGCCCATTATCTTTACCTCCTTGAGGAGCTGCCTTTGGCTTAAGAATCATCCACATATCTCTTCCCTCCAACTTTGGAGGACGGTCGATATCGGAAATTAGTTGAAGCTGATCTGCAACTCTTTCGAGAATCTCTCTCCCTTTATCTGAAAAGACGATCTCCCTTCCTCTAAACATTATGACCACCCTAACTTTGCTTCCCTTTTCAAGAAACTCTTTGATCCTGTTCGTCTTCGTCTGGAAATCGTGCTCATCGATCCTGATCCTGAATTTCATTTCTTTGAGTTGAGACTGTTTCGTCTTCTTCTTTGCTTCCTTCTTGCGCTTGTCCTTTTCGTATTTATACTTACCGTAGTCCATAATTCTTGCTACAGGAGGATTTGCTGATGGAGCAACAAGAACCAGATCGAGTCCTTTTTCTCTTGCGATTCTCAATGCCTCCGTTGTCTGTACTACTCCAAGCTGTTCTCCGTCAATGTCAACGAGTCTAACAGTCTTCGTCATTATTTCGTTGTTTTTCGGTGTTGAATCACCTCTTACGATACTACATCACCTCTCATAAAAAAATTGGCGGAACAACCCGCCATGTCAATAACCAGTTTTCAAGCTATTGACCCCTCAACCTTTGGGCGGGGGTGGGAGAAGATCTCCACTTAATACTACTTTCTGGTGAGCCGTGCAGGGATCGAACCTGCAACCTATTGATTAAGAATCAATCGCTCTGCCTGCTGAGCTAACGGCCCACTGACGGTATTTATTGTATCCCATGCGAATGAACCTGTCAACCGGGTTTCAACGATAAAGGTCATCCCTGAAGTTAGAAAAATACCCGTGTGAATCGCGGGTTTCACTGTACCGGTACTTCTTCACAAGCTTGGTATCAATATCGGTAGAAGCGAAGCCTTCTGCACCACCGCAATCTACAAGAATTTCGCCTGAGGGAGACACAATTCTGCTCTCTCCGACGAAGTTAATCGATCTACCGACTCCACATTGGCTTGCAGCAACGACAAAACATGCGTTTTCTATCGCACGAGCTCTCGTTGCAACATCGAAAATCGTTCTTCTCTCTCTCCCAAAAGCGAAGGGAATCAATAGAATCTCTGCTCCATTCAGACAGAGTTTTCTTGAGATTTCGGGGAATCCTACTTCGTAGCACATTAGCACTCCGAAACTGACTCCAGAATACTCGAATGACCTGAATTCGCTTCCAGGAGTGAAGACCTTTTTCTCGTCTCGAAAGAGATGAGTCTTGTTGTAGTAGATTGGTTCGAGGTACGGCAACATTATCACCGTGGAATTGAAAACAGCCCCATCCTTTCTGTTGACCATCCCACCTACTATGGCGATATCGTTATAATCCGCAAGTGCAGACAGAACTTCCACGGTTTCTTCTTGCATCTCAATCGCGTTGTTCACTGTGGTCTCGTCCGTTCCGTATCCACTATTGAACATCTCGGGAAGGAGCACTAGATCCACTTCTTCTTCTACTAGATTCTCTATGTAGTTAGTCGCTCTCTCAAGGTTTTCTCCAGGTTCATCGTTATACGCTCTAAACTGCACGATTCCGATTCTTACTTTACCTGCACTACTCATTACTGTCTTCACCACCCTGCATAAAAGGGCTCTTAGCCAAAGGTTTGAAAATCCTTCTGACATCCTGCGCAGCAACTAGCAGCATTAGTACTACCGTAAGAACGATTCCACTATTTCCCAGCCGAAAATAAGCTATTCTTCCCATAGCAACTCCTACCAGAATCCAGTATCCCAGCGAGAAGACCACTGCCAGCCGTCTTTTCTGGTGAAGTAAGCCGTAAAAGCCAGACACACCTTGAGCCGCAACCAGAATCATGACCTCGGTTCTGTAGATTGTGCCGGTTGTATCATGAAAGTAGCCGAATATGAGAACCACATAGAAAAGAATCATCGTGAGATTCTGTATTCTAGCCACTCGATCCGTCTTGTTTCCGAGAATCATTCCCGGAAGGATTACTAACACGGCTATCACCGAGTCTAAGAATTGGTAATTGAGAAATGGCATCAGGAAAAGCGGAACAAGCGAGAAAAGTATCCTATAAAGCATCAGTAACCGTTATCTTCAAGCCACTTCTGGGCCTTTTCCTTCGACTCCTGTCCTTGAGCAACAAAAGCCGGTTGCAGATCCAACTCAACAACCCTTTTGTAGTACTGCGCCGCCAGATCTTTCTTCTTCCATACTTCATACAGAACGGCCAGCTCGTAGTAGCTGTTGATGTATTCAGGATCATTTTCAATGGCCTTCAGGAATCGTTCTTCCGACTTTCCGTAATTTCGGTATGGCCAGGGAGTATCCCTATCTCTCATGCCTTTAGCAATAAACGGAAACGGGCTGTCGGGCATCAGTTCCATAGCTTTGTCAATACTCTTGTCGAAGTCAGTTATCAGGAACATCGACTGGATTATGCCCGCCATTTGTGCCAGCTGACCGATTGCCGCCCCTTTCACGTAATACGCCATTCCGTAAGAGGCATCCATCTCTATAGCCTTCTCGGCAAGCTCTCTTGCCTTCTTATAATGAGTCTCTCTCGATTTCTTGTCTTCGATCCAGTTCGCGTATTCTCTGTGCGAATCAGCTAACAAAGTAAGAATCTCTATGTTTCCCATGTCCTCCAACTCAAGCTTTCCTATGAACGCTGACATCATCTCTACATTCTCTAAAGCTCTTATTCCAACGAATTCAGAATACAGAGTCTCATAATCAGAAGCGAGGATCATGACTGAACACACGATCAAAAATACAACTGTAAGCAGTTTCTTCATGTAAAGGTACACCTCCCAAAGAAGATTGTATGATAGGAATATTATATAACTACATGATCAAAAGATGCCGGAGGAAGTCTGATGGATAAATTTCTAGTGGTTAGATATGGAGAAATCGCCCTTAAGCAAGGAAACAGGAAGTTGTTTGAGAAAACCCTGGTGAACAACATTAAGAGACAGCTTGGAAGCTCCACAGTAGAAAGAATCAGAGGCCGAATCATTGTTTCGGTACCCTCCGAGAGACTCAAAGCTGCTACAGAAGTTGCGTCAAGAACATTCGGAATTCAGAACTTCAGTGTCGGCACATGGACTTCATATGATCTGGAGGACATCTATCGAACTTCCGTTGACCTCGCTCATGAAGAGATTATGAGAGGAAGAAGAACCTTCAAGGTTGAAACAAGGAGACTGGACAAGAGATTCCCGCTTAAGAGCATTGAACTGAACCCTTTAGTAGGTGAGCGGATTCTTGAGAAAATCCCTGAGACATCTGTTGATCTTCACAACCCCGATTTCAAAATCGAGATCGAGATAAGAGATGAGGGAGTTCTCGTTTCTTGCGGAAAGACAACCGCGAGCGGAGGTCTCCCGGTTGGAGTAAGTGGCAGAGCAATGCTTATGCTTTCTGGAGGTATAGACAGTCCTGTGGCAGGGTGGCTCGCTCAGAAAAGGGGGTTGGATCTAGATGCCATTCACTTCTCCAGTCCACCTTACACGGGAGAGAAAGCTTTTGACAAAGTTCTCTCTCTTGCAAGAACGCTTTCTCTGTACAACGGGGGCAGGGAGTTCAGAATGTATTCCGTTCACTTCACCGAAGCTCAAATTGCTATCCATAAGCACGTTGAAGAGAGATACAGCCTTCTATGCCAGAGAAGGCTCATGATGAGAATCGCCAGCAAGATTGCCGAGAATAATGGGATAGTTGCTATCGTAACAGGAGAGAACCTTGGGCAGGTTGCCAGCCAGACCCTGGAAAACCTTAGGGTCATAGAAGAACAGACAGGGCTGATCGTACTCAGACCGCTCGTTACTTACGATAAAATCGAGACGATAGAACTGGCGAAGAGAATTGGCACATTCGGTACATCGATACTGCCGTATGAAGATTGTTGTACTGTGTTTGTTCCTTCAAATCCAGCTACCAAAGCGAGATTATTCGATATCAACCGGGTTGAGGCCGGTCTTGACTTCGAAGACTTAGGTGCAAGAGCACTTGACAAGTCGAGAATGTACAGGTTGAAGAATGGAGAGGTATTGGAGGTAGGAGTCATTGGGGTTCCTCAAGAAGATTCTTAGTCTGCTCGTTACGATCTGGATAGCCGTAATCGGGGTTCTTTATATCTACGTTTACGGGGGAATCGTTATTCTCATCGGAAATCTCATAGGTAAGCTCAAGGGGAAGAAAGAGCGGAAGACATTCATATCCCGCGAAGTGTCGAGGTTTGGCCGTGCGGCCTTTATTCTTTCAGGTTCAAGAGTTAAGGTAGTAGGCAAAGAAAACGTGCCGCAGACAGGCTCTATGGTGATAGTAGCAAATCATCAGAGCGCATTCGACATTCCTCTGATTCCCGGCTATGTGTACGCAGAAATCTCTTTTATTGCGAAGAAGGAATTATCGAAGATTCCGGGAATCAATTGGTTTGTTAGCGCTCTCGACGGAGTGTACATCGAAAGGGGAAACAAATCGCAGACCGCAGGAGCAATGAGAAAGATATTCCGGATACTGAAAGAAGACGGAACGATTCTGCTCTTTCCAGAAGGAACGCGGAGCACCGGCGGCGAGATTGGGGAATTCAAAGAGGGAAGTCTTTCGATACCCTTTAAGCTTGGAATAAGGGTTCTGCCTGTTGCCCTGGACGGAACACGAAATCTCCTTAAGAAGAATAGCTTCCTAATAACTCCGTCAAGGATATCTCTTTCGATATGTAAACCGGTCTTGCCCGAAGATTTCGAATCCGAGGAAGAGTTCAGTGAAGCAGTCTATAATATAATTAAGGGGTCACTGGAATCACTTAGAAATTGAGGTGGGTTTTATGTTACAGGTAAGACTTAGGGGTCTGGCTCTTGATCAGAGCAATTCTCCGGTAGTCATACTAGAAGTCGAAAAGACAAACAAAGGCTTTGGAATATGGATAGGTCCGTTTGAAGCGGAGGCCCTTGCCCTTGCAGTGAGTGGAAAGGACTTTCCCAGACCGTTGACGTATGATCTGTTCTTGAATACAGTCTTACAGCTTGGCGGGACTTTCAAAAAGGCGGTTATCGGCCAGGTGAAAGACAACATATACTACGCTTCCTTGCACTTACAGGACAGAAACGGTCAGCTGCATGTTATTGATGCGCGTCCTTCAGACTGTTTGGTGCTTGCAGTGAAGAAAGGCTTTCCGATATTCGTGGAAGATGCCGTTTTCATGGAAAGCTCTATTGATTTGAGCAGTCTTCAGGCCGATGCTCTTCACCAGGGTCAAGAAGAAGACAATGATAGCTTCAAGAAATTCGTTGAGAACCTTGACATCGAAGAACTGAAAAAACACTTCAGAAGAGACCAGGATAATGAGACTAGCTGAGTTCATACCATTCTTCAATCGAAGACTTGAACAGTTTCTAGATGGGTTGCCGGTCGCCGGACCCTTGAAAGAGGTCGTTTCTTACACTCCCCTATCAGGGGGAAAGAGACTTAGAGCATATCTTATCTGGGAGCTCTCAAAGGTTACGGCTTTTGGAGATGAAAACTCCATGACAGCCGGCATGGCTGTCGAACTCTTCCACAGCGGAAGCCTCATCCACGACGACTTACCTGAAATAGACAACGACAGTATTAGGCGTGGTCAGCCTTCTAGTCATGTGAAGTTCGGCGAGTGCAAAGCCATACTTGCCGGGGACTATCTTATGTTGTTACCTCAAAGACTCCTCTCTTCTCTGAACCTCGACTGTGATTTCAAACAGACTTTGATCAAACTATGGCATGAGACTTCGCTGAAAGTTGTTGAAGGCGAATTTGAAGATGTGTTTCCCCAAGAAAGATCCAGAGAACAGATGGAGAGAATTCATGCCGCAAAGACCGGCGCCCTTTTCGGCTTCTGCTTCGCGGCTCCATTTGTGGTAGAGAGCGAACAGAGGCTCAATGAGATGCATCGATTAGGCTTAAAATTCGGTAAGCTATTTCAGTTTTTGGACGACATAAAAGACGTAACCTCCACAGAGCGAGAACTCGGAAAGACTCCGGGAAAAGACGGAATCCAAGACAAACTGACCATTCTTTCATTTGAATCGATTGAAAGTGCTCAGTCAAGAGTTGAAGGGATGTTTCATAAGCTTCTAGAAGAAATATCCGTCTTCACAGATCTAAAGAGCGAGATGGTGGAAATCTACGACCTCATCGCGAGAAGATAAGCTAAAACCCAAGAAACCTTGATTTCAAGGCTCTTCTGAAATCGTTTGCGTCTGAGTATCTCTTCTCTGCAACCAGAGACATCGATTTGTCTAGAATGCGCCTCGCTTTTCTTGTGAACTCATCAAATACAAGCGGAATTCCTTTCATTCTATCTGTCGAAGGAACTGGATCTCTTCCACAAAGAAGGAAGTATAGAATCCCTCCTACAGAATAGACATCCCATGAAGAACTGGGACGCGAGGACGAAAAGAACTTCTCAGGACAGGCATAACTCAGGGAGACCACTTTCGAGAGAGAGTTGATAAGGTAGACATCCTTCAGACAGGCCGCACCAAAATCCATCACCTTGATTTTACCGTAGTCCGTCATCATCACGTTTGTTGGTTTTAGATCACTGTGAATATAGCCTCTATTGTGAATAGATGCGACTCCCTTCAGAATCTCATCGATTACTTCATAAGCCCTCGAATCCTCCATTGCCCCATCTGCTCTCACTGCATCTCTCAAGGTCTTTCCGCTTACGAACTCCATAACGTAGTAGGCGGTGTTGTTTTCTGTGAAAAGATCAAGAACCTTCACAACCCTGTCATCTTCGATTTTGGACAGAATAGTGAACTCCTCTGAGAAAGAAGAAAGTTTCTCATAATATACATCCTTCAGATCACTGTCTACTGGCTTTACATTGTTGTTTTCTCTTTCAACACCTCTTGGAAAGAACTCCTTCACGGCCACTTTAGTTCCCATGTGAAAATCCGAGCACAAATAGGTCAGCCCGAACCCGCCCCTCCCCAATGGCTCGATCACTCTGTAGCGCTTCTTCAAAATCGTCCCTTCGCCGAGGTAGTATTCTATTATGATCACCTCTAGTAGAATAATATCATCATTGCAAGAAAAGGCGGTAGACAAATGGTAGTTGATTTTCACTGTCATTCCGATCATTCGGACGGAACTGACCCGGTTACGATAGTAGTTGAGAAGGCTCATGAAAAAGCTATATCTGTTCTTTCTATCACAGATCACGACACGCTTTCCGGTCAGAAAGATGCTGCAGAGCTTTCTTCGAAGATGGGTATTGCTTACGTAAAAGGAGTGGAGATTGGTTGTGATTTTCACGAGACTCTGGATATATTGGGTTACGGAATGGTTTCTACAGAAGACTCAATCGAAAAACATCTTGAACAGATACGACTAAAGAGGAACCTAAGAAATACAAGGATTCTCTATAAGTTGCGTTCACTTGGAATCGATATAACTGATGAAGAGCTGGAAAGCTCGTTTCCGGGCGAGAGTCTTGGAAGGCCTCACATTGCAAGCCTGATTGTCAAGAAGGGTTACGCAGAATCAAATGAAGATGCCTTTGAAAGATTCATTGGCAAATACGGAATTGCCTATGTTGAGAAGGAGAGGCTGTCAATAAAGTCAGCGATTGAACTTATCCTTTCGGCAAAGGGGATTCCGGTCCTTGCTCATCCTATTTCCATGATGCTTAATCGAGAGGATACAGTGGAGATGATTAAGAGAATGATGTTCTACGGATTGAGAGGGATCGAGGTTTTCTACAAGGTGTACGATCTAGAGACAAGAAACGAGCTTCTTCAGATTTCCGAAGATCTGGGGTTGCTTGCATCGGGAGGCAGCGACTACCATGGAGAGCACAAAAAGAATCTGGAGCTGGGCATAGAGATTCCAGACGACATTGTTTACAGATTTCTTGAGTCGCTATCTGCGGACGATAACGCTCCTCAAAAGTCTCAATAGCGTTTTGAGATCGGTGTGAAGAGATCGGAAGAGCATACCTGAATCTTTTGCTGTGTCCTTTGAGTGCAGCGGAAAGCGGTTCTTCGAGGCGCTCCCTTTCAAAGTGAATTCATCTCTTCAGCACGGTTAAACAGCCGAGATTCTTCTTTCTCGCCCGATCAGCGACCTAAGTCATTCATGCTTTCCGACTTGCCAGAAGTAGACTCAGTCATCTTTGTTACTAGAAAGTATGGAATAACTGGCCAAAGCTATCGAAGCAAGTTTTGAAGGAGCGGAGTCGGCTCTGGAAACAATGACGATGGGCGCCGCAGCTCCGAGAATCAGCCCCGCAATTGTTCCGCCTGCAAGGTATACTGCCGATTTTCCCAAGATGTTTCCGCTTACGATATCCGGAACAACAAGCAGATCTGCCTTTCCTGCAACTGGACCAGATATCCTCTTAATCTCTGCTGCTATAATCGATAGTGCGTTATCCATTCCTAGAGGTCCATCCACATCGCACCCGGTGAGCTGTCCTCTTTGAGACATCTTCGAGATAACCGCAGCATCAAGCGTTTCCGGCATATCTTCATTTACAACTTCTACAGCAGCAACCAATGCCACTCTTGGTCTTTCGTACCCGATGGACTTCAGAAAGGCGACCGCGTTCTCAATTATCGATACTTTTGTCGCCAAATCTGGTCGGATCACCATACCGCCATCAGTAACAAAAACCACCCTATCAAGTACCGGAACATCTAGAGCCGCAACATGGCTCAGAACTTTCCCCGATCTCAGACCCCAATCCTTGTTAAGAACAGCCTTGAGCAGTGTCGATGTCTTGACAAGGCCTTTCATAACAATGTCGGCGTCTCCTGACCTCACAAGTCTAATACCCTTCTCGCAGGCTTCTTCGGGAGTTGACGCATTGATTACTTCACCATAGAGTCCCTCTTCACTGAGAATAGCTCTAGTCTTTTCTTTTTCTCCAACCAGAAAAGGCTTCGCTATTCCTTCATCGGATGCAAGTTTAAGAGCCCTGATGGCCTCGCGGTCGTCAGAACCAACAAGAACTACCTTTCGTGGCCCCCTTGCTTTAGCCAAAGAAATCATCTCAGAAAAATCTCTCAACTGAAACCCTCCTCGCCTTTACTACTTTCGTTATAAGTATAGCTCATGATTTGAGAATTCTATGCAAACCGTGTACTGAAAGGAGTTATCTCTCTAGCCAACGAGAGGTATACGCGTTATATCCTTTGACATTTAGGACAGAAGTAGATCTTGCCCCCAAATAATCTTGTCTCTCAATGTTTCTGCCGCATCTAGGGCAGGGCCCATCATAGGTAGTTCTTCCGATTTTCATAGTGTATTCGCCAGCTTTTCCAAACAGGTCTCTTTCAGTTTCCCTACCACCGTTGTCGGCCATGTTCTTGAGCACGTTCTTTATTGAGTTTAATAGCCTTTGCCTATCGTCGGAAGAAAGCGAATCCACCTTTGCCTTTGGATGAAGCTCCGCAGTCCATAAGATATCCTGCAAAGTGCCGTTACCAAGACCCGGTATTCGCTGTTCGGTTGCCAAAAATGCCTTTAGACTGAGCTTCTCGGACTTCTCAGTCTCGAAGAGTCTCAAATAGTAGCTCTCATCGAAATCACTGTGCAGGGGAGAAGGTTTTTCCTGTGCAACTGAATAGTAGATGTTGTCAAAGCCTCCTTGGCTGAAACACCACAGTCCGCCGTATAACTGAATGCCTACGCACAAGAATGAACCATCACTGAACTCAATTGTTAGTTGTGACTTCCGATTCGGTTCTTCATTTCGATCAAACAGCCTGGGAATGGCTCCATCGGAGAATACAATCCGCTTGTCGTCAGCCATGATTTCAACCATTCCACCGATTGCCCTACCCCCGCAGATGTATGAATCGCGCATTAGAGTATCGTAATCGTTGGGGTCGCCAAGGTAGAAAGAGAACCTGCCAGGACTTGCGGGATCTTAATACCTTTGATTCTCTTACCAGCCATGCTCTCATTGATCTGATCTGCCAGTACCACAACCTCTGGAATCTCAATCATAGAAACCTCAGGTTTACTGTACCATATTCTTGAGAACAAACTTCTATGAAGGGCGGCGGCTAGAAGTACACATCCTCCTATTCCAGATATACACCTAGAAGTAACCCTCCACCAGTACGGGGGAAACGTCTCGCCAAACTGCCGGAAGAGTGGGAATCAGCTCAGTCACTTCGGGACACCCCGTGAGAATTCATACATCAGTCTCTTATCAAGAAAGCTTCACTCACAGACTTTACTCTGAAAAAAGTCCCGGGTTCGGCCCCGGGATATTCTATGCCTCTGATTCTCAAAACATTATTCATCGCGCAGATTCATGAGCTGCATCTCTCATCTAGCACTTCATGAAAGACGAGAACAACAGAACCATCGTATGCAAGCAACTGATGAATCTAATCTTAGTTAGCTCCAGTAGTTTCTCCACACCTTCAGAGAAATGACACACTCTCGCCGCCGCCATATCCCTTGCACAGAGGCCAAAACTTTAAAGTCCCAATTCCTTCTTCATCTGTTCAAGCTCTTCATCAACCGCGAACGAACTCTTGGCGGCGTATTTTTCTTCGAGTGATTTTGCTTTGTCTATAGGTTCAGTATTGAGTTCTGACATGGCATTTGCTTCATCCAGCATCTTCTGAGCCTTTTCTTCCATTCTTCCCACAGCGTCCACTACGCCCTTGGTTTTCCCTGCGGCAGAACTGACTTCATTGATCTTCTTCTGTGTCTTAGCTACTGCTACTTTCGTCTTTATCATCGCTCGCTTCGATTTTAGAGACTCGATATCCGAAACCAGCTTGTCGTGAAGCTGCCGCATTTTCACGGCGTTTTCATGGGCCGACGCATATGCAGTCATCAGGCCCGCCCCGACATTCTCCAGTTCCTGCTTCTTGGCAATGAAGACTTTGGCATCCTCATCGTTTTTCGCTAGTAAAGCTCTCTTAGCAAAATCCGAGTATTTCGCGACTTCTCCCATGTTCTCGTCAACCAAGCGCTTTGTTCTAGTCTCTTCTGCAATTACACCAGCCGTTCCTCGCTTCACTTCCGAGAGATCTTCTGTCAGTTCTCGAAGATACTGATCGATCATCTTCGAAGGATTCTCCATTTTGTCGAGAAGAGCATTAACATTTGACTTAATGATGTCGTTGAACCTGTCGAGAATTTCCATTTTGTCCTCCTGTAATTAAGCCATTATGGCTCGTGCTATTGTTTCTGATGTTCTAACACTAACTTTCTTTATCTTCCTGATACTTCTTGGCCAAATCATCGACTTCCTTATCGCCAAATGTCTCAAGAGGAGTATTCAAAATCTCTTGAGTTCGCTTCGCTTCGATATTCTTCTGTTTCTTCACGTTGCTCCACCAGAAAAGCAGCAACGCGATGAGCGCAATTATTCCTATAATAATGAACACCGGAATCCATGGCGACCTTGTGACAGTCATTATTCGATCTGCCGCATCTCTAAAGGCTTTACTGAAGAATTCCTCATCTGAAAGTCCTTCGTAGTAATAGTACTTGTCTATATAATCGAGCAGAATGTCCGCAGCCTCATCGTCGATTACAGTTTTGGCCTGACTTCCGCACACATACCGATCCATATACGCATCACCATATTCAAAAAACACTAGAAGACAATGAGCCTCATCTGTGAAAAGATCATCGTAAAGGCTCTCAGCAAAAGCAGCTAGGTCCTCAACCCTGGGGAAGTGCGATCCATTTACCGTATCTGTAATGAAGAGATAGGGTTGAACTCCGGTCTTCTGATAAAAATACCTCATTTCATCAAGAAGGGTCGTTTGGTTGTTTATCCAGCCAAGCTCATCGGTATAGTATGGAGTTTCATTTACTGAGCCCTTTGGAAGAGGCTCTCTTGCAATAGTCGATCTCGTTATTTCCACATTTGTGTTTGTCCTTCCGCACGAAGAGAAGGCACCTGAAGAAACAAGGATGACTAACACAACTGCGACTATGATTACCCCGAATCCGATACCGCTACAACCCCCGCACCCCGCGCAACCGGCTGCCGCACTAGACCCTGAACTAGTTGAAACAGGTCTTCTTACACCTGAAGTTGGAACCCTGAAAGGAAACGCAGATATCCTTTTTCCAGAAGAACCGCCGAGCCCTATTGATGGCTTCTTGTTGCTTGTCCTGCTGGGAGTGCTTCCTCCTGAGCTACTACTGGAACTGCTTCTTGTGGAACCTCCACTCCGACTACTGCTAAGTGAGCCACCGCTTCTTCCACCACTGCTTCTACTGCTGGATGATGATCCACCACTACTCCTGCTCGAAGAACCCCCACTCCTTTTACTCATCTCTTATCTCCTTTCAAGCAGAGAACCTCTCAGCCTATTATAGGTGAACGGAACGATAATTGTACCCTAAGAAACGAGTATCCGATTGGCAAATCTATCGAGTACCGAAATGTGAGTTGGAGATGCGATGCTCTTTTTCGAAATCTACCAACCTTGATTCTCGTAAGCATATCCAATTGAACTAGATGGTTGTTTTTTTGTGTGCCTCATTTTCAGGGCGGTGAGAATCTCTGCAAGTATACTCGTCTTTCTTTTCCTCAAAAGTCTCCTCTTTCGGCTATCAACTGCAAGAAGACCAGGTCCTCAAGCCGCTAGCCTTTCTCGAGACGGACAACAGTCTCCACATGCCACGTTTGAGGAAACATGTCAAAGGCCTTTATCGAAGAGATTTTGAATCCTGCTTCTACTAACCTGGAAACATCTCTCGCAAGAGTAGCCGGATCACAGGAAACATAGAATATCGTAGAAGGATTAACCTTTTGGAGCAACACAATATCATCGCCGACTCCGGACCTAGGAGGATCAAGGATTATCGTCGAGAAGTGGGTCTCGATCGACTTCAAGTATTCAATGGTATCGCTCATAATCAGGTCAGCGCCGAACATTCCATTGATGTTCGAATTAGCTTTGAGAGCCTTTACTGAAATTGGATTTGATTCTACGGATGTGACGTTCTTCATCTGGCTGCCAATAGTGATGGAGAAGGTTCCTATCCCGCTGTATAGATCAAGAAGTGAATCGCCTTGAGATGACCCAAGTTCGCAAGATATGTGCCTAATAATCGACTCTGTTATTTGGAGATTATTCTGAAAGAATGCAGCAGGAGGAACCTCGAATCTCTTTCCAAAAAGCCCCTGTTCTAGGAGACCTTCCCCAAAAAGCGTTCTCGAAACCCCACGCATAACAACCCTGTCATTTGCGTTCATGAGATGTACAAGAGTAGTTACCTCTCCAAGTGTATTCTTCACCTCATGAACCAACCTGCTCTCATCAGGGAGATGCTCACCCTTCGTAACCAGTATTGCCATTATCTCGCTTCCATTACCCCTGAGAATTAGGTGCTTGAGTTCGCCTTTGCCGTTCGCCTGGTTATAGGGTCTGACTGAGGTTCTTCTCAAAATGCCTTCCATAAAGGCCCTAACCTTTTCAAAACCTTCAAGACCCAATACGCATCCTTGACAGCTAACCGGTGACTTGCTTTTTCTTCTGTAAAGCCCAAGAGAGAGTCCGTTTTTCCCCTGAAAACAAACATACTCCATTTTCAGTCTGTAATTGATCTCCTTTGGTGAAGCGACTATATCGAACTCGTCTAGATCGATCTTGCCAACTCTGCCGAACTGCTCCGCAATGATCTTCTTCTTCCATAAGAGCTGCTCCGGGTATTCCAGAGTCTGCCAATCACAACCCCCACATATCGGAAAGCTTCTACAGAGTCTCTCTCTTCTTGAATTTGAAGGGGTTATGATCTTCTCAACTTTCATCAGGCGAAAATCGCTCTTTCCCTTCTTTCTGCTAGCAAGCACAGCTTCTCCGGGATAACCGGCATCAAGCAGGGCAACCTTCCCGTCTTTTGTCCTGGCAAGTGAGAACCCACCTGTGATAAGCTTTTCGATCCTCAGTTCTTCCATCACATGCTGTCGGGAGCCTCAACGCCAAGAAGCTCCAGCCCGCCTTTGAGAATATTCTGAAGCGCCTTGCACAAAGCTAATCGAGCCCCCGACAAAGCCGGATTCGCGGGATCGACAATTATGTTTTTGTTGTAGTATGCGTGAAAAGCTCTTGATATATCCTCTAGATAGGAAGTCAGGCGATTCGTCCTGTAATCGGTAACTACTGAATCAAGTATTTCAGGGAAGATGGTCAGCAGTTTTATAATTCTTCTGTCATCCTGACTGTCAAGCAATTCTAGAGAATCGCCTGAGACAGCTACGCTCTTCTCCTGTGCAGTCCTGAAGACGTTGCTTATTCTTGCATTTGCGTACTGGACATAGAATACCGGGTTGTCATTGGACTTCTGTCTTGCCAGGTCAATATCGAACAGCATATGAGTGTCGGGATCAAACATCGCAAAGAAATACCTCGTCGAATCGACACCGACCGCTTCTACAAGTTCATCGAGTGTCGTGAATTCACCTCTTCTAGTTGACATCTTGACAACTTCGCCCTCTCTCTTCAGGTTCACATACTGGTGAATTATCACATTGAGGAAATCGTCTTCAATTCCGAGAGCTTTCATTGCGGCCTTCATTCTAGGTATGTGACCCATGTGATCCGCTCCCCAAATGTCGAAAACTTTCTCGAAATTCCTTTGATGCTTATTGTAGTGGTATGCAATATCGGTCATGAAGTACGTGTTTGTCCCGTTAGATCTGACTAGAACCTTATCGTCATCTTCAACAAAACTCGAGACTCTGAGCCACTTTGCACCTTCTGATTCATATGTAAGCCCCTTTCGATCTAGTATCTCAATGACTGATTTCACAGTTCCGTCTTCAATTAGCGAACTCTCAAAAAACACGTTGTCAAATTCCACTCTCAATGTCCTCAAGGTTCCAAGAATATCTTCAAGCATCTTCCCAAGAGCGTACTTCTTGAAGTAACTCTCAGAGTCGTCATTCCAGACACCTTTAAAGCGCTCACCTACTTCTCCTGCAAGATCTCGCGCAATGTCAATTAGGTACCCTCCCTGGTAGCCATCTTCAGGAAGCTCCTCTTCCAGACCGAGGAGTTGATTATACCTTACCCAAAGAGAGCGCCCGAGAAGCCCTATCTGTCTACCTGCATCGTTGATGTACATTTCCCTTTGAACCCTGTAACCTCTCGAAAAGAAGACCCTGTATAGAACATCTCCGAATACTGCCTGACGACCATGGCCAACAGTGAAGGGACCGGTTGGATTTGCACTTGCGAATTCGAGTTGAATGCTTGTTTCGCCCGTCTTTTTCCAGAAATCCGGAGTTTGAAGAATGTTCTCCAAGACCGATGAAACATATTTCGAAGAGAAATCAACATTTATGAACCCCGAACCAGCTACCTCAACTCTGCTGTAATCTAGCTCCTTGCTGAGACTCTCCGAAATCAACGCGGCAATTTCTCTCGGACTTTTCTTGAGAGTCTTTGAGAGCATGAAAGCAACATTTGTCGATAAATCCCCAAATCCCTCAGGAGGCATCTCGATCTTGAAGTCAATCGTCTCGTCTTCAATGGCGAACTCCCTAATTGCATTTTTTACTGAACTTTCCAACTTCTCCTTGAACACCGGGCACCTCCGAATTAGGGTAACATACCTTAGCATACAAAAGCATAACACCGCATTGTTGTGATATGGTTTAGCCTACGTTTCCTCGCGCCAATAAACGCAATTGAAAGCCGGCACTTATATATGTATTATATTAGAGATAACCAAAACAAGGAGGGTTAAGATGGGCGTAAACTTAAAAGGGAGAAGCTTTTTGACGCTACTTGATTTCACAAGCGACGAGATTCGTTATCTTCTGGATGTAGCCAGACAGGTTAAGGTCGAGAAGAGAGCTGGAACACCAACCGTCAGATTTGCAGGGAAGACTCTGGCAATTGTCTTTGAAAAGCGCTCCACACGAACAAGAACTGCATTCGAGACTTCCTTCGGAGAAGAAGGTGGGCATGCTGTCTTTCTTTCGAAAGACGACATTCATCTGGGAGTGAAAGAAGACCTTAAGGATACCGCACGAGTCCTGGGAAGAATGTTTGATGCGATAGCATTCAGAGGCTTCAAACAGGAGACAGTTGATGTGCTTGCCCAGTGGTCAGGGGTCCCTGTCTACAACGGTCTTACTGACCTGTACCATCCAACTCAGATTCTCGCCGATTTCATGACGATCGAGGAGAGCCTGGGCAGCCTTAAGGGTCGAAAGCTTGTCTTCGTTGGCGATTCCAGGAACAACATGGCCAACTCTCTTATGATAGGTTCTGCGAAGATGGGTTTGCATTTCGTTGCATGCGGCCCGAAGAGTCTTCACACAGACCCGGCGATAGTTGATAAGTGCAGGGAGATTGCGAAAGAGTCTGGAGCTAAAGTTGAGGTTACTGAAGACGTGGAGAAGGCACTGATGGATGCCGATGCGGTTTACACCGATGTTTGGGCATCTATGGGAGAAGAAGCAAAGCTGCAGGAAAGAATAGCCCTTTTGAAGCCCTATCAGGTAAATGCCGAGATGATGAGAAAAACTGGAAAGGCGGAGACGATCTTCCTTCACTGCCTCCCCGCAGTCAAAGGAAACGAAGTGACTGAAGATGTCTTTGAGAGTCCCGCATCAAGAGTCTTTGAAGAAGCCGAGAACAGAAAGCACACAATTAAGGCAGTAATGATAGCCACACTGCTATAGGGGGAAAAATGAAGAGAATCGTTGTTGCAATAGGTGGCAATGCTCTAAATAAACCAAATGAAAAACCAACTGCAGAAATTATGGAGAAGAACCTCCTCTCAACTACCTCTTATCTCGCAGATCTTGTAGAGGAAGGTTATGAACTGATAATCACACACGGAAACGGCCCGCAGGTGGGCAACTTGTTGGTTCAACAGGATATGTCAAAAGACGTATTCCCTCCTTTTCCAATCGATGTAAACGATGCAATGACTCAGGGATCTATTGGCTACTTGATTACTCAGACTCTGAACAATGAGCTTCTGAAGCGAGGCAAAAGAAGAGACATTGCGTGCGTTCTGACTCAAATCGTAGTAGATAAGGAAGACGAGGGATTCCTGCACCCTTCAAAGCCGGTCGGACCGTTCTATGATGAGAAGACCGCTAAGGAACTTGAAAGAACCAAAGGCTGGACTGTGAAAGAAGATGCGGGTAGGGGTTTTCGTCGTGTAGTTCCCTCTCCGATACCACTTGATGTGCTGGAGATTGAACCGATACGAGAGATGATCAACGATGGGACAATTGTTGTTGCGGCAGGCGGTGGAGGAATTCCGGTTGCTAGAGATGAGAGGGGAATGATAAAAGGTGTAGAGGCGGTCATCGATAAAGATAGAGCGTCCGCACTGCTTGCGAAACTGATTGATGCCGATGCCTTAGTAATTCTTACCGGTGTCGACCACGCATACATCAACTTTGGAAAGAAAGACCAAAGAGAACTGAAGGTAGTTACTGTCGAAGAAGGTAAAATGTTGATCGATGCCGGTCACTTCGCAAAGGGAAGCATGCTTCCGAAAATAGAATCAGCAATTGAATTTGCTTCAAGAACGGGAAAGGAAGCAATAATAACCTCTCTGGAGAAGGTCGACCTGGCACTTAGGGGAAAGTCGGGCACAAGGATTATTCCATAAAAAGAAGCCGGGTATTTCCCGGCTTTGCCGTTCACTTTCTAACACAATGTGATATAATATGTGTTATACGAATGATTGAAAGGGGTGACGACAGTGCGTGGACAAGAAACGAGAGAGAGAATTATGGAAGCAGCTATACAGGTGATCGCCGAGGAAACAATTGAAGGACTGAGTACCCGAAAGGTTTCAAGCATCGCAGAAGTCAATCTTGCTGCGATTCACTATCACCATCGCTCCAAAGAGGGAATGCTCATAGATCTATCCAGGCACATTCTGAACAACTACGTACTTCCAAGACTCGAACCACTAATCGATCAAGCTAAGCAACCCGTTGAGATTGCCAGGGATCTCTATGCCGAGGTGCTGAAGCTTTATTCCGAAAGATCTGACATAATGGTTTCTCTTGTTTATCTTTGGCTTCATGGAATGAAGAACAAAAGGGTAAGAGAGATTCTAATCAACGCAAGAGCCGACTTCTACGATAGAGTCGAGAGGGCTCTAGGAGCTTCTATGTCCATGAGGAGAGCTTCCAAGGTATCCCATCGCCTCTTAACCTACATGGCGGGTAAGGTCATGGAGATGTCCGTCGATGGAGAGATGTCCGACGAAAAAGAAGTAGATGAGATAGCAAAACTCCTTTCATGAACTTGTCGGTATGAGGATTATTCATCACAGGAGCAGATACATATATTGCCATTCCTGTCAAGGAGCAGGAAAAGACTTCGCTTCTCAGTTAAGAAATCCTAGATTCAGCTGTATCCCCACGAAACTGTAAGCAGGAAAAGGGTTGAAAGAGGCGAGATCGTCTTTGATTTCCCACTTCAGTGTGCCGACCAGTTCAATACTTTCAATATTTACAAAGTAAAACTTCTTGTCAATATCCAGTCTTCTCCTCGCTGAGAACCCCACAGAGGTGTAGCTTTTCTTTTCAGTCTCGCCGGCTACCTTCTGAAATCTTCCCAGAGTGGCACTGACAGTACTCAAATAGTTGTCAAAGAATACTTCTGTTTTCAGTTGCCCACCAAGGAAGGATGCGTCAGGCGCAGAATACTCATACAGGCCGCTAACTTCCAGATACACAACATTGAAGTCATATCCTAACTCTGCAACCACCCTCGCTTCCTCCAGTGAAGAAAATGAGACGCGGGACGCGACATGAAAGTTGCCATCGTAGCCAAGAGTGAAGTATGAACCCTCATCGATGAACCAACCGGCCTCTAGAAAGGGAAGTATGCCGATCCTCAATCCCACATCTTTGAAACCCAGCATAGCCTTCACCGATCCGGGAGACAGTATTCTTGAAGAGTGAGTTGATCCAAATGACATCACAGAAATTAAAAAAAACACGATCACTATAATATATACTCTTCTCATAGGACACCTCAGTTCCAAAATATACATAATGAGTATACAACAGATTTGCCATTATTCTCCGGCGGAGGGCCAATATGAAGACAACAAAATTCTGGGTTCTTGGGTATTTCATAGCAATCTTCATGACTCTTTTTCTCTTTCCTATGACTTCTCGAGTCTTAGGCCTGGCATTTATATTCTCGCTAATAATCAATACACCGGCACGGTTCGTCAGCAGAAAGATCCCTAAAGGAGCTCTCAAGATCATCACAGGTATTGCCCTTCTTACATTCATGGTCTTCCTAATATACAGGGCTATTCCAATAACCATAAGAGGAGTGAGCAGCCTATCTACCGAGTTAGGTTCATTGTTCAATGACGGAGCGTTTGACAAGTGGTTAGAGAAGCTTCCTCCTTTTGTTACCGAAATTACAGTCGATATCGTTGAAAGTGCGTCTCAGTGGCTGAGTGATGCAGCGATCACGATCGGACAGTACGTTGCATCAAACATAACTTCATGGATTACCGGAGTTGTGCTGCTTATCATAGCGGGATTTGTTATTGCTCGCAGAACCGGTTTGATTCAAAAAGTCGCGCCAATACTTTTTCCCGGTTGCGACCAGAATAAGGTTGGCAGTTTTTTTGACTCACTTTACAAGGATTTTCAGACCTACATAGGTGGCCAGCTGATCATTGCGCTTTTTGTAGGGACCATTATTGGTATCGGATCTGCAATAATCGGAGTCCCAAACGCAATATTCCTCGGATTGCTCGCCGGAATAACAAATTTCATCCCGTATTTGGGAGTAGTACTTACATCCATTCCAATGATAGTGCTTTCTTTCGTCAGCAAGGGTTTTTGGGGGGTTGTCGGAGCCATTGTTCTGCTTGTGTTCGCAAACCAGATAGAGATTTGGTTTCTCTCTCCGAAAATCCTGTCGAATATAGTCAAGATCAACTGGTTCATAGTTCTTGTATCTATAATTGGATTTGGAGAACTCCTAGGTGTCTTCGGAGTGGTTTTTGCCGTTCCAATTCTGATATTCGTCAAGAGATTCTGGATGGACTTCGTCCTCAAGGAAAGGGGTGAAAACAATTGGGAATCTACGATAGAGACTGGTACAAAGAAAGTCAAAGAGGAGAATCCCCAACTCCAGGAAGAAAACCAGACAAATTCACAAAAGGACTGATTGTTGGTTTAGTAGTTGGATTCATCATCGGGTTCCTGGTCTTTGGCTTTATTTGATCAAGTACAAAAAAGGGGCGGCTAGCTGGTCGCCCCTTCTGAGTACCGGTCAACGCATGGGCACACAGTTTCATCTAGAAAACGTAAGATACATAAGGCCTTATTTCGAAAATCGGTTTGTCATAACCACCGTTCTTCTTGAAATAACCTCCGAAATAAATCGAGAAATCGCTTCCGAAAGTGAAGTCCCTGTAAGGAATCATTATGTTCAGTGTCATGATATTTGCATTTACGGTCTCACCGACGGGGCCACTCCAATCTTCCGGATTCGTAAACTGACCGGGGTCGTCTTCAGGTTCTTCCATGTTCAAGTATGGTGTCTTAAGAGTAACCTCTCCCTGTTTGAAATGATCATAAACGAAGGAGATTGAAAGCCCGTTCGTCATTATCGCATTAGCCATAAGAGAAAAACCGTTCAGATCAGGGCCATATTTGAAGCCGAGCGGATAGTCCGTGAAATCCCTGCTTCCGGGAAGTTCGGACTTTGTGTAGATTCTGTTTGTAAATGTGAGAAGCGGCTGCCAGCGATTGTACATCCACGTGTCTGAATGATAGAGCTCCACAGAGGCAAGAAGCAACGTTCCCTTTATATCCGTCGCGTATCTAAGACCCCCACCATAAGCCAGGGCCGTTGGTTTGCCCCGCGCTCCGGCTTCTGTCGAACCGAACGAAACGTCATCGATGGCGATTTCTCCGTAGACCTCGATTCCCTTAAACGGCGCTAGAGAAAAATCGAGCGAAGCCATGACGTTGGAGAAATCTTCACCGTAAGTATTGTGGAAGATGATGAATGGGTTGGCGTCGTTCAAATCCGGGTGCTTCCCACCGACAACATTGATCTCGCCTACCCCGACCCTTCCCCAGCTTGCAAACTGGACATCGAACCGATGCCCTATGATCGTCTTCGCTCCTTCAGTGTATGGTCTTCTTTGATTGAGATCCCACACCTTTCCCTGCTTTATCCATTCTTCATCGTTCAGGAGAGAAGTCGGGGTAATGACCAGAAAAGAATATGTGAACCGGCCGTTTTTCCAGAGGGGAGTAGTATATGAAGAAGAGATATTATCGTAATAAGATGACGCATCGCTTATTGCAAGTCCATTTCTCATCGGACCCCAGGTAAGTTTATATCTACCTAGAGAAGCGTAGAAGCTTTCATTTGCGTAGGATACATAGCCGAAAGTAGGCCAGCTCATATCTAGCGCCTCGATTTTTCCTTCAAAAAACTCCACTGGAAAATTCATGTAGGGCTTAGAATCAAAATCATCACCGTGACTAATGTAACTCCGATAGTCTTTTGGAATATCTAGATTTATATACCCTGTGATATAGTCGGATACTTCACTTTCAAAACCCAGTACAAGCCAGGGCTTAAGAGTATCATAACGGTATCTCAAGTAAAGAGGAACCACGGATTTCAGCCAGCCCTTCTCCTTGAAAGGCTCGAAATTGTGGATGAGGAACTGAGGAGTAACTCTCAAGTGGATTTCTGTTCCTGGAGAAGTCTTCACAACGGGTTGCTTAAGCTGGACTAAAGCAAAACCCTCAGGAATCCCTGTATTAGGTGTAAAGAGAGTTTTTCCTTCAATCAAGTTTCTGCCCAAAAATAAGTCATATTGATCTGTACCCTTGAATATCAACGTACCCTGGCTTGCAAGAATTGCCACCGACAACACCAAGAAAAACAGCAAGACAATCTTCTTCATCGGAATTACCTCCCTAAAATAGTGAAAAACCTTTGATGAAACCCACGTTAATCCAGAAATCAATGTGATCGGCGAAAATTACTTTACCGCCAGCAAAGAGCGCTGTATCTGGGCAGTAAGCGAAGAAACTCTCCAAAGACAGAATCATAGATCTGTTGATCGGTTTCTTTGGACCGTACCAGTTCTGGTCAAAAGGTGGCTCATAAGGAGAATCGATATTGGCTGAGCCAGTTCTGAGAAGCTCTGCCTTGACGCTAAGAGATATATTCTGACTCTCGTACCCGATGCCGACAAGGCTCAACGTTGAGTCAGGTCCAAAAGGAAATCCAAAAAAACCAGTGATAACTGGCCAAGAATCAAGATGCAAGACATTGAACCGGTATTGATAAGTGAACTTGCCGATGCTTATACCCCTATTGTAGAGATAGGTGGTTGCGTGGTAGTGTTCCATCCGCACTCTAAGTCCGCCGCTATTCAGAAGTGTTTGATCTCTGACTTCGTTCTCCGCTTCAGTGAATCTCAGTCCGGAATAGGGCAAGCCATCAGATATTTTCCATGAAAAACCTGCAAGCCAACCAAAGGCCGTGGGATTGGAATTAGGACTCTCCGTCGAAAGTCTGAAATCATCAAGTGTAAACTCACCGTAGGCAATAGCGCGGTCAATCTTAACCTCGGCCGCTATGGTTGCAGTTACGTTTGAATGATCCTGATAGGTATGATGATAGATTAGAAATGGCCCAATATCCTGCAGATCAGGATAGACACCGTAAACGAGGTTTTCTTCGCCAAAAGTGACCTTGAGATTGTCGTTCATATATCCGAACCGGTGACCAAGGAGTGTCTTGGGTCCCCCGCTAACTGTTCTGTCGGAAGATATAACAAAGAAATTATAAAGATACTCCCCTGATTTGGCTTTTCCATTCAACTCAATCCACAGGTGATCAAAATACGGCAGAGTATTTGAGAGAACAAAACTGTAAGTAGAACCACCAAGACTCAGTTTTCGCCTGCCCAAAGAGATCAGCGAATTCTCATCTCTTCTCTCGAAGTAACCGAGCCTGGGAAAATTCATGTCTACCGAAGGAAGGAAATTTGTCGTCGACAGCGGGAGATTCGAGAACCAGTTGCCCATCAAGTAATCGGAAAACTCCTGTCTCAGATCCATATTCAAATACAGCCTTGACTTCCCCAGGGAAATCTGCATGCCGCCCGAGAAGATTGCAGGAACACTCAAATAGCGATTGAGGTCTTCAAGGCTTGGCTTGTAGCTGTTGCTGACTGCAGGAAAGCTGTTAATCGACAGTGATGGTGACAGAATCACATGAAGTCCAGTGCTCCCAAGAGCCACTAGTGGTATGATAAGCATCAAAAGCAGCGCATGTTTTTTCGACAAGAGATTCACCCCCACTAGAATTCTACACCAGGAGGTTTGATATTCAGTGCGTGTTTCTCTTTTTAGAACCTCTTCCAGCATCCGTGAGATCTTTACCGAAGTATTCATATATTCAAATCTCAGCATCACCGCTCTCTTTAGTCAGCTTTTTTACGGCAAAGGCTTTTCAGCAATAGAGATCGGGATTCTGATGGCGGTCACTCCTACCCTCTCAATTATTGCAAATCCTTTTTGGTTCAGGCAATCAAGCAGGACAGGCGGACCAACTGTCATGGGAATGGTCTCTATTGTCTCGGCAGTCTCTGTCTGGGCAGTTTTCTTCTCACCAACCTTTGAAACTTCATTGATCGCAATGTGTTTCTTCTCATTCTTTGTTGTGAGCATAATACCTATCGCTGAGTCTGTGGTCGTTCCTTCTTTGAGAAACAAGGGCAAACGCTTTGATCGCGTGAGATTGTTCGGAACGGTTGGCTATTCCATTACCGCCCTTATCTCGGGAATCGTATTGAAGTACGGATTTGTCTTTTTCTTCATAATGGCCACAGTGTCATTTTCTACAGTAGCCTTGGTTAGTAGAGCCTATCCGACTGGCCGGAAGCTAAAAAGGACAGATGAAGAGACCGATCGATCATCTTTGCCACTTCAGTTTTACCTGCTTGTACTGGCCGGTGTCGCATCAATTACTATTGGAGCCTTCGGATCAACTTTTCTGCCTGTTTTAACTAGTGAAAGGGGCTTCAGTGTTTCCTCAGCAGGGTTCGCGTTTTCGTTGATGGCTTTTTCGGAAGTTCCCTTCCTTTTCTTCGCAGAAAATCTGGTTGAGAGACTGGGTAACACGCGCCTTCTCGTGATAGGAATCTTTGCAACAGGTCTTCGATGGTTTTTGACATCTATGGCGACTTCTTTTCCCATCTTTCTACTTCTTCAAATGCTTCACGGCATAAACTACATCGTAGTCTATTACTCTGTCATGAATTACATTCACACAAGATTTGAAGCCAGCAAAGTCACCAGGGCGCTCACAATCTACTGGATGTCGACTACCGGACTGAGCTATCTTCTTGGCTCCGTACTTGGCGGGGTGCTCATTCGCACATTTGGGATTGTAAGAGTGTACAACGCTACAGGAATAACCGGTATGGCGATTGCCATCTTCTTCTCGTTGATATTTGCAGCGTTTCACAAACGAACTAGCTTCACAAAGCGTTAACTCTAATGCCGATAAATACGGTATACTTAAAATAAATAATTTCTATTGAGGGTGATACAGTGAAAGGGAAGAACCGCATAAAGCAAACAATGATAGATATCTCTATGGACATAGACGCCTATCTTGAGAAGGACCCGACAGCTTCAGGTAAATGGCACATAATTCTCTTCTCTGCGGGTTTTCACGGCCTCTTGCTATACAGGATTTCTACTTTTTTCTGGAAAAACAAGCTTGGGTTCCTTGCCAGAGGCTTACATTACGTTTCAAGGATACTTTATTCAATGGACATTCACCCTTCAGCTCGAATAGAAGGCGGCGTTGTAATTGATCATGGTGTGGGCGTTGTTATAGGCTCGACAGCTTCAGTGGGAACTGGAACGCTGATATATCACGGAGTTACTTTAGGCTCAAAGAACGTGATGAAGGGAAAGCGTCACCCGGATATTGGCCGAAACGTTGTACTTGGGGCGGGGGCGAAGATTCTTGGCCCGATATATGTGGGAGACAATTCTAAAGTCGGAGCGAACAGCGTGGTGCTTGAACACGTCCCTCAAGACTCTCTTGTTACCGGGATACCGGGGAGAGTCCATAGGATATCTGAAAGACTGGGATCACGACAATGAAAACTGTTGATTCTTTAATAGGCAACACCCCGATCATTAGGCTTCGATCTCTCGGAGATGCTTCATCGATAATGCTTAAAATTGAGAAAAATAATCCCGGAGGAAGCATAAAGGATAGAACGGTGCTTGGAATGATTCTTGAAGCCGAGAGAAGTGGCGCTCTCAAAAACGGGATGACCATAGTGGAGCCAACTAGTGGCAACACGGGAATAGCCATCGCAATGCTTTCCGCTTCTAGAGGTTACGGGTCGGTTATCTTTATGCCCGAATCGGCAAGTATTGAAAGAGTTAAGCTTATGGAAGCCTTTGGTGCAAAAGTGATAAGAACTCTCGCTGATAAAGGAATATCCGGTTCATATGACGAAGCCAAGAGCTTTCTCCGGAGTAATCCCGGTTCAATAATGCTTGATCAGTTCAATAATGAGGCTAATCCCTTTTTTCACTTCTCTACTACCGGTCCTGAGATTTTTCGGCAGGTCAACCGAGAGCTTGACGCTTTCATTTGCGGCATGGGAACGGGAGGAACAGTGACCGGGATTGGACGCTTTCTCAAAAAGGAAGCTCAACGTATTCATATTGCTGGCATCGAACCTGCAGGTTCGCCTTTCATTTCACAGGGGAGATCGGGCTCTCACAAAATTCAAGGAATCGGCCCCGGTTTCAGACCGAATGTCCTCGACCTATCAGTGCTGGACGAAGTAATAACAGTTGAGGACGAAGAAGCTCTCTCTATGATGAAATGGCTTCACAGAAAAGAGGGGTTGATGGTCGGAATATCGTCCGGAGCCAACGTTGCCGGCGCTCTCAAACTCGCCGAAAAGGGCTTTCGAAGAATCGCAACAGTTGCTCCGGACACTTATGAAAGATACCTAAGTCTGACCTAGAAGTATCGATCCTATGGGCAATCGTGCGTATAGTTTGCTACTAGATTCACCGGACAATCCATTTTGACAACGATTACTTCCCCACACACTATCCCATAAGTCTCGTTAAGATCCCAGTCTCTGAAAGTGTACCCCTCGATTTTCGGAGCGGTAACAACAACTGTGGCCCCTTCATCATGCCACCCTTCACCAGGTATTTCTTGTCCATATTGGGGCAGATGTCGCAATATTCAAGTAATAGGTCACTGAAAATCTTGCAGTTAATTTCAAAGAATGATCCATGAGGATTTCTCTATGTGGTGAAGTCTCCCCGTCGTCCCACTCGATAAAGCTGACCCTAACATCATCTCCGATAGGCTTTCTATAATCAAACTCTTGAAGTTCATCTATTTCAACTACTAGAGTCTGATCCCTTTCAGCAACATAATCCAATGGAATATTCAGGTTTTGATCATTAATAGAAACCTTGGGCGAAACTATCAACTCCTTGTCGGAGACAATTCCCAGAATCACTGGTGGGATTACGGTGGTGAATTCCCATATAGGGCCCTCTGAATCGTCTTCACCGTCTGAAGCAACGACCTTCCAGTAGTAGCGGGTTCCCTCCTCAAGGTGAACCGGCTTATAAGTCTCTCCGGAAACTCCTGAAGCAACAAGGACAGGATTCGGAGTCTTACCGAGATAGACATCGTACAACAAAGGATCCCCATCAAGGTCTTCGCATGACCAGCTAAGTGAAGTGTTTGTCCGGACACTTGTTTCGGCCATTTTGGGGACAGGATCGAATGGTGTGCTAGGTGGTCTATTGACATCAATTACGGTTATCTCGAAGCTTCCTGAAGAAGACGCTCCTTCTGAATCGCTTACAGCGATCTCAACATCATAAGTTCCTGAACTCTCGTAATCGGCAGCGAAGACGTATTGAATGCCTTCAATAATTCCCACACCGGTGATTAAGGCGAAGGTAATCCCATCCCCATCGGGATCAAATGCATAATCAAGAAGGTCCAGAGAAAGGGTCTCGTTCTCTTTGATTGTAAAATCAGGAATGACTATTTTGGGAGGCTGATTCGAGTCAAACACTGTGACCAGAAAAGTGCAGCTCCCCTGGCCCCCTTTGCCGTCCGACACCCGAACTTCTACCTGGTACACTCCAACTTGCATTTCTCTTGCGTCGAAAAACAGTTCTGTTCCAATTATCTGCCCAAAATGGCCTACTAGCTCATAAGTAAGAGAGTCACCGTCTGGATCTGTCGATTATTCACTCAAGTCTATGGTCATTTCCTCGCCGACTGAAATCTGAAGATCGCCGATTTCTATAGAAGGAGCTCTATTGTTATCTACAACCGTCACCTTGAACCTTCTGAAATCTGAATCACTCCCGTTACTTGCTTGTAGTTTTACCCAGTACTCTCCAGCTTCATCATAACCGGGAGCGTAAAGATAATAACTTCCCTTGATCTCGCCAACTCCTTCCAAAACCTGGAAATTCAGATCTTCGGCGTTCCCTGACAAAATGTAACTGGCCAGCAATAATTCAAGAGTTTCTCCCTCAGTGACAACCTGAGGATCTATCTGCTTCAGTAATCTAGCTCTGGGAACCAGACATGAAGAAGAAACCAGCAGAACGATCAACAAGCAAAGAGCGATTCACAGAATCTTTTAAAACCCAATTCAAACCTCCGACTTATTGCGCTTTGAGAACCAGCAGAGCTCCTGTGTTCTTTCCTGTCTGCCAGTCTTCCTGAAGCAAAACAGCGATTTCCTTTCCGTTGAAAACAATATCTACCGGATAGCCATCTAACTCTACATATTCTATCGTATTTCCTCTGCTATCCAAAATCTCAAGTGTTCCAGTAATGGTCTCAAGAACGTAAATTCTTTCCCCGTTATGAAAGACTTTTATTGGGCCACGACCTATTAGGTCATAATACTCCGTCCGGTAACTTGAAAGTTCCACAGTCATTATCTGGTCTTCACCGGTCAGAGCAACCCATATCTTTCCATTATGGACTATCGGAAAATTCGGGTACCTGCCAAGGTAGACTGTGCGCATTTCGCTGAAATCAGTTTTGGAAAGTATCTTCAGACTCTCCTCAACGTAGGAGATAAGAAAGAGCCTATCGCCTTCGAGATGTATGTATGAAGGTCTCTTGCCGATATTCACTTCCTTTACCAGATTTCCCCATTCATCGAATACCAGCAGTCCCTTTTCGGTTTCGTGAGACCGGGTTAACATATTGTAATTGTGAAAAAGCGAGACGAAAAAATGCTCTGAATCCTCTGCCACAGAGAGTCCAATCACCGGGAGTTTGTGCCTCTTGATTATCTCTCTCTTAGCAATATCAAGCACTAGGAACTCATAGTCATTTGTGAGTATTCCGATTTTTCCATCAATGAACGATCCCGTAATCAGTCTGCTCGATGTTGGAATCTCATCAATCTTCTTCCATCTACTCGGATGCAAAGAAGCATCCACGACAACCAGCCTACCGCTGTAGAATCCAAAGCAGTACAGTTTCCCATCTCTATAGATGAGATCATTAATTCCGTCATTTCTCATAGTATCGAAAATCGTAATGGGCCTGAAACTGGCGTCGAAAACAACTAATTCAGAGTCGCCTTTTACAAGAGTAACGTAGTACGTTCCGCTGCTGTTTTCGACCTCAACAATTCTCGAGGGCATAACTCCAAGGGGATATCTTTGCCCGAAAGTGATCGTTCCGAGCACATTACCTTTAAGAATTACGATGAAAAGAAGAAAGAGCATCATTGATCTTTTCAAGGGCGCTTCACCACATATACCAGAAGATCTTCTTTGAAACTCGACGCGATATTGAAATCATGAGTGTAAACATCGATCTTGTTACCCCTTATAGAACTACCGGTGTCCTCAACAACAAAGAATCCCTTGTTTGGAGAGGACGAGAAAAACGGAATATAGACAATCGAGCCAAGAGGAATTACGCTGGGATCGGCGGCAACCGTTCGATATCCCTTCACGAAATCCCCACTTGCAGTCATTTTGAAAGAAGGCGATGTCGGATTCTTTGCATCATCCCACTCAGTGTACATTGTAACCTCAAAAGTTCCCACATTATCGAAGATTATATCGGCTGGATTCACAGGGACATCTGCCTTCCAGAATTCAAAGTGGAGATTTCCCTTTGCATCTGATGCCAATCCAATGGTGTCTCCAACCCTTACAAAATCACCCTTGATAACCGTTCGGCTTCCCAGGCGTGCATAGACAGTCTTAAGGTTGTTCCCATGATCGACAACAACCATCTCACCGTAAAGATCGTTTACACGCTCCGAGAGAATAACTTTACCGGGAAGAAAGGCGGTTATCCTGGAATTCGGCGGGACGGTCAGATCCATTCCCGGGTTGGCATAGCCGTAATCATAGCTTCCGAAGTTCGATTCAATTGAATCAACGAGAAAGTCTACCCCAAGATTCAAGCCGAAATGAGTAGCGATTGATGCCTTAGCCATGAGATTATCCAGTGAGAGAGGTATCTTTATCTCATCCCCTCGGAATATTAGGTCCCAGTTCTTGACCTGAGGATTCATTTCCTTCAGCTGATCTACTGTGACACCGTAAGCCTGTGCAATGTTCCACAGACTGTCGCCCGATTTGACTATGTATGACACGTAAGACATTGGTTCTATGGTCTCGTAAGCTGCCGCGCCAAGTCTGCTGCGAATATCGGAAATCTCTCCAAGAAAGGTGGTCATTGTCACATAATCCCTTTGTTCAGGCTGTTCCTGTTGCTCAATAGCCTCCAGATTAACCGCAAGCTCGCGTGTCCTGGAGTCCATTTCCTCAATCCTCAATACCAGTTCGTTGAAAACCTCTGCATCTATAACGGCCGATCCAACAGTCTCTTCAAGTTCTGCAAGCCTCCTTGCAATCGAATCATATCTTGCGCTATCGATGGCTGAAGTATCCGTTCTTGCTGCAAGCTGCTCGATCTTTCGCACGAGTTCTTCGTATTTCCCGTCATCTCGCTCAGGCTCCTGTTGAACAACAACAACTTCAGTGTTCTTTATCTCTTCTATTCTTCTGAGGAGCTCTTCGAATTTCGCCTCATCAATTGAGCTGTCGTAGCTACCCACTTCGGAGATTCTCTGGACGAGCTCTGTGTATCTTGAAGAGTTCAGAGATTCTAGGGCCTGGACTTTTCTGTTAAGATCGTCGATCTCCCGCGTCATTATGTTGGTTTCTACCGAGCTGATCAATACTCCGTCGATCTTGTCATAGAGCGTCTTAACGATTGCTGCAGACGAGGCGGAGTCTATAACCGATTCAGCAAGCATATTCTTTATTATCTGAAGTTCTGCTCTCAGCGCTTCAAGCTCATCATAGCCTGCATAGGTGGGCTCTATTGCTTGAACAAAGTTTATGCGAAAGGCAAGCTCCTGTACAGCATCTTCAAGCTCAACTATCTTCCTTTGACTAAGAGCAATAGAGTCAATCTTCCCTTCAATAGCATCCATCTTTGCAAGAAAATCATCTCTAGTAATGAACGGAGAGTTACACCCCGTGAAGAGCACGAAAACAGGTATAAGAAGAGTAAGAAGGGTAACCTTTTTCAACTGAATCAACCCCCTCCCGCGGGAATGGTAATAAACTCAAGAGGCAGAAAAGTCATTTCAATCTCCCTGCCCTTGAAAAACTCCTTCAAGAGACCCAGACCGGAAACCAAATAATCATAATCGCCCAACACCTCAATAACAATAGGCGAAATTTGAGTAGGTACATCATCAATTATAACAGTTGCTCCTACGCAACGCACGTAAGTATATGGCATTATTCTCTTCCCATTTAATGAGATCTTAGTTGCCCTCAAGGCATATATTTCGTTCAGAATCATAAGGATATCGCTGTCATGGATAATGCTACTTCCTTTGAAGCCAGATTCAATTCTTATTCGTACACCTTTTCCAACCTCTTCCTCGTAAAACTCACTCCGAGTACTGTAAGGGACAACAGTTCCCGAAACGGCGTTTTTGACATCAACCATACTGGATTCTACAAGCGACTTGAGCTCTTCCAGCTGCCACTCAAGAGAGACAATCTTTCCTCTTATTCCCTCTATCTGGGTCGAGTAGTCTAGAGTCTCTCTTCTATCCAGTGAAGTGAGAAGATTCCGAATGTTTTGCATATCATTTGAGAGATTTGTCAACGAGTCCCCAACGGAAGTACTGCTAACAGCAGCCGAGACTGAGTTCAGGTTTGCAATAATCCCCTGAAAATCGGTGATTATCTTCGAAAGATCCTGTCTCACTTCAAGAGAAGAGAGTGAGTCGAGATTCAGGTTGAGTTGGGAAACTCTTTCGGACATGGTCTGAAGTTTGTTCTCTATTTCCCTTGTACTGAGACTTGAAACCATTTCATCGCCAAACTGCCTGAGAAAGTAGATGTTCAAGAAAGCACCCAAAGCCACAATAATAATGAAGATAACAAAGAGAACCCAGATTCCTTTCAAGTCTTTCACTCCAAAACAAAAGCGGCGGCAACTCCGGCCGCCGCAGAGTCTACGACACTATTTTACCTTTTCCTTCAGTTCCTTTCCAGGTACGAATTTAGGAACTTTTCCGCCCGGTATCGTAATGGGCTTCTTGGTTCTCGGATTGACACCCTTTCTGGCCTTCCTTGAAGCTACCATAAATGTGCCAAAACCAACGAGTCTCACAACATCACCTTTAGACAGTGTCTTTTCGATGATCTCGATCACTGTGTCAAGGGTCTTTCCAGCATCTTTCTTAGTAACACCCGTTTTCTCAGCGATTTCAGCGATGAGTTCTTTTTTGTTCATACTGTTCCCCCCTTCGCATGAGATGTCGCTATTATTCTACCACTCAGAGCTCAAATTACCAAACTCCTTATAGAGGGCGATTCTAGCCTTCATCGGGAAGAAATCGGCCCTGAGAGTTCTGATTCGGCTTCAGGCTCGCGATTTGGCCTTCAAAGCTGTTAAGCCGTCGTCAGGCAGGCGAATTGAGTGTATAATTGCTAGTGGAGGTGGTTCTATATGAAGAAACTCATTATTACAGTTTTAGTGGTGTCTCTAGCCCTCGTATCTTTTGGCATCAATTACATAAATCCAGTTGGTCCTACTCTAATTCCAATTGCTGAGTTACTCTCCTCGGATATCTCTAATGAAGTCCCGGGTCTCGAAATCAATTTGTGGAGAAGCGTAGACGAAGCGATTTCAATGCTGGTTACAGGGAGGGCACAGATAAGCCTTCTTCCCGTAACCGTCGGAGTTAAGCTGGCAGCTTCTGGAGTAGATATTAAGCTCGCGGCAGTGAGCATGTGGAATGGCTTCTATTTCATATCTACAGAGAAGCCGATAGATGATATAAAAGACCTGGTAGGAACGGTGATCTACACCTTGCAGGCACCCGGTCAGACAGCAGACACCATTCTTCGCGGCGCCCTTGAGTCCCGTGGATATGAAGTCGGAAGAGATGTGTCGATAGTCTACGTAGGCGGCGCCGAGTCTGTGCAGCTTCTTGCGAGCGGAAAAGCCAAGCTCATACTTGTACCTGAACCGTTTGCTTCTCTTGCCGAGGCTCGTGTTCAGAGTGTAATAAGGTCCATGCCGATTGAAGATCTATGGGAAAGCTTCAACGATAGGAGAATCAACATTCCTACATCGGGGATATTCGTAAGCGGTTCTCTCGATAGAAGTGTTGTCGAATCATTCCTTCTCCTTTACCAGCAGTCCATGAGCCTGTCGCTCGCTAATAGGGAGAAGACTGCGGAGATAGTGTCAGAAAAGATGGGTGGCTTCCCCATTCCTGTACTGCAGAAGGCAATGGATACAGCAGGCTTTCTATTTGCAGACTCCGAAAAAGCCAGGGAAGAAACAACGATATACATTGAAAAGCTGCGGGAACTCGATCAGGAACTGACGGGTGATATTGATCTAGATGCTCTCTTCTTCTAGAAGGAAACAGCTTGCGCCAATTCTCTCGGTAGGTTTTCTTCTACTGGTGTGGTTTGTCGCATCTCTGCTGGTTTCAAGCAACCTTCTATTGCCTGGTCCAGGCGAAACAATAGCGGAATTCACGAAAATACTCTCAAGCGCTAGAGGCTGGTCGAATATTGTCGAAACATGCTCAAAGGCTTTTATTGGGCTTTTTCTCGCGCTGGGGATGGCCATGGTGACCGGGTTTCTTATGGGTCTGATCGATGTATTGTATGAATTGCTCAGACCGTTGGTAGTGATTCTCCAGTCTATTCCTATCGTATCCTGGCTTGCTCTGGCGATCTTCTGGTGGGGGGTAGGGTTCTCTTCTCCAGTATATATTGTATTGCTTACGCTATTTCCTATCTTCACAATTAATATTGCAGAGGGAGTCAGAAACGTAGACAAGAAGTTGGTAGAGATGGCAAAAGTTTACAGGCTCTCCAGGAAGGTTGTTCTCAGGAAGATCTATCTTTCCTCTGCCTTTCCCTTCATAGTGTCGTCAATGAGAGTGGGGGTTGGAATCATGTGGAAATCAGTCGCAGTAGCTGAGTTCATGGTTGGGGCATCCGGTATAGGAAGAGCAATGTCCGATGCGAAGTACTCAATAAACACTACCAGAGTCTTCGCTTACACTCTGATCCTTGTGATTCTCGGCATACTTACCGAGAAGCTTCTAGATCTGCTAATAGGAAGGAGTGCCCGCTATGCACTTAAGAATTAGAGATCTGCATAAGCAGTTTGACGGGGAGAAGATAATTGATGGTTTCAGCTACTCTATAGACGGTGATTTCTTCCTAACGATCCTCGGCAGCTCCGGCTGCGGTAAAACCACACTACTGAGAATCATCGGCGGTATCCTGAAGCCCGATAGCGGAACTGTTGAACTTGACAGCAAACGCTTGGGATTTGTATTCCAGGACGATAGGTTAATCCCGTGGTTGACGGCTGCCCAGAATATCTCGATTGTCTCACCTGGGTGCGACCCGGTTGAGTTTCTCTCATTTGTTGGACTGAAGAAGCATAAGAGCAAGTATCCTTCTCAGCTAAGCGGAGGGATGCGCAGGAGAGTCAATATAGCGAGGGCGTTAGCCTTCAACCCTGATATCATTCTTTTGGACGAGCCGTTCAGTTCTCTAGATGTTGTAATTAAGGACAGGCTGATGGAAGACATCCAGAAAATCTGGATGAGGAGGGGAATCAGTGTGATAATGGTTACACATGATCCTGCGGAGGCAGCGAGGCTCTCGACAGACATAATAATCATACAGGACAAACTTTCGAAGACTGATTCTATAGATCTCGGCAGTCCGGAAGAGAGAACAATGGACGAAATCGATCGAATAGCTCGTAGCCTGTTATCTAGAATGAAGGAATCTTCTTCATTTGTTCAATGAAACGTGAGTAAATTGAAATAGCAGTGATGTAGTATTTGCTGGCACAGAGGTGATTGAAATGGCGAAAATCCATGAGTTAATCGTTGATCTGAACAGCTTCGAATTCAAGAAGACGATAGATGTCGTTCTGGACCCAGACTTCACAGAAGAGATAAAGCTGACAAGCGCTGCAGAGACCCACATCGAATTGTATAAAGATAAGGATTCGATCATTGTAACAGGTTCGGTGAAAACAATCCTCGAAGAGAACTGCGCAAGGTGTTTGAAAGAAGTCTCAATCCCGATTGAAGGAACAATTGAAGCCACCTACGTACTTCAAGACAGTGTTGTTTTTGCAGAAGACGGCACAAGCGCCGACCTGGATAATGTTCTGAGGCTTGAGGGAGATCTGCTGGACTTGTCAGAACGCGTTATTGAGGCTATAATTGTTGAGGTTCCTCAGAAGGTTCTGTGCGAAAAAGACTGTGCAGGTCTGTGTCCATATTGTGGAGCAAACCTTAACGATGAGCAAAACCATTCGTGCCAGAAGAGGGAAGAGATTCAGGATGAATGGCACAAGGCTATTTCCGACCTGAGAGAGAAATTGAAGAGCTAGATATAGGAGGGATTAGAGTGGCCGTTCCAAAGCAAAAGCGAAGCAGGAGCAGAACCCGCTTGAAGCGCGCAAAGACATATAGTGCGATCAAAGTGGCTGTTTCTACATGTCCAAACTGCGGCGAACCAAAACAGCCACACAGAGTGTGCCTGCACTGTGGCTATTATGGAGGAAGACAGATTCTTGAGATTGGTGAGTAACAGATGCAAGGCGTAAGAATTGCCCTCGATGCTTTTGGTGGAGATAATGCTCCCGAAGTTAACATAGACGGTGCTTTTCTTGCTCTCGAAGAGTTTCACGATCTTGAGATAGTTCTGGTAGGAAAAGAAGAAAGTCTCAAGCCTTTGCTGAAAGAGACGCCTGAAAGCTCAAGAATTCGAATAGTTGATGCGGGAGAGGTTTTTCCGATGTCGGAGAAGCCTTCTCTTTTGCTGAGAAAAAAGGAGACCTCTCTTTACAAAGCCGCACAGCAGGTGAAAGACGGAAAGGTCGATGCTCTTGTTTCTGCAGGGAATACGGGCGGGGTTCTTGCCGCCGCACTTTTCATTGTGGGAAGAATAAAAGGCGTTGATCGAGGCGCTATCGCCGTTCTAACTCCCTCCAAGAATGGATTCACCATACTGGTCGATGCCGGAGCAAACTCCGAAGTCAGGTCTGAGCACCTGCGCGACTTCGGCAGAATGGGCTATGAATACGCGAAGCTTCTCGGAAGAACCAACCCGAAGGTTGGGTTGCTTAATGTTGGTGAGGAGCAAGAGAAAGGTACTGAACTCACTAAGCAGGCATTCGACTATCTGAAAGCTGAACTTGGCGATGATTTTGCTGGGAATGTTGAAGGCAGTGATATCAACTACGGAGATGTAGATGTAGTTGTCTGCAGCGGATTCGACGGCAACGTTGCCATGAAAGCAATGGAAGGCACGGGAAAGCTGATTTCAGCAACGCTTAAGAAAGAAATCAAGCGGAGCGGTCTTTTCGGACTGATCGGTGCTCTCTTTCTCAAACGCGCGCTGGAACGGCTGAAAAGAGCTATGGACCCGAGTGAGTACGGAGGTGCTTTCATCCTTGGTGTTAAAGGGGCCGTTGTGAAGGCCCACGGCAATTCTAATGCCCTCGCCATAAAGAACGCAATTAGAGTTGCTTACCAGGGAGTCAAGGGCGATCTAGTTAAGAGCCTCGAAATGAAGATTGGAGAAAAGTAGTATGTGCGGCATTGTTGGAATGGTTGGAGAAGACCTCACAATAAGAAAGCTTGTAGATGCCCTGAAGAAGCTTGAATATAGAGGCTACGACTCCGCAGGAGTTGCCGTGAACAGTCGAGAAGGTCTAAGAGTAACGAAGGCCGTTGGAAGGATTTCCGCTCTCGAAAAGATTCTTGGAGACGAGCTGGATTCGAGCGTTGTTCAGGGAATTGCCCACACCAGATGGGCAACTCATGGAGGGCCTTCCGATTTCAATGCACATCCTCATACCGATTGCACGGGAAAGATAGCGGTTGTGCACAATGGTATTATCGAGAATTTCGACGTTCTGCGAATAGATCTAGAAAAGAAGGGCCACATTTTCAAGTCGGTTACCGACACAGAGGTAATAGCCCATCTCATTGAAGACCATTATTCCGGTGACATTGTTTCAGCCGTAAGGCATACTTTGGTGGATCTTGAAGGTGCGTATGCAATTGGCGTAGTTCATCAGGACCATCCCGACGTAATCGTTGCAGCTCGCAAAGGGAGTCCCCTTGTCGTAGGATCTACTGGCGAAAGCGGCTATCTTGCCTCAGACGTTACGCCTCTATTGAAGCATATTAGAGACGTCTACTTCATTGATGATGGAGAACTTGCCGTAATTCGTCCAGGCAGTGTAAGTATATCCAGATTGGACGGCACATCTGTTAGAAAATCGTCAACTAGGATAACCTGGGGCGAGGACTCGGCTGAAAAGGGCGGCTATGATCATTTCATGCTCAAAGAGATATTCGAAGAGCCACAGACTCTTAGAAATGCTCTCATGTCCAGAATCAAGGATGGAGCTCCCAGGTTCAAAGAGGTTGATCATCTGAAAGAAGAGATCGCGAAGGCTAGATCGATAACTGTACTGGCTTGCGGAACAAGTTACCACGCAGGATTAGTCTTCCAGAGATTCATACAGGACTATTCTGGGATTCGGATAGAAGTTGAAGTGGCTTCAGAATTTCGTTACAGAAGATTGCCGGAAGGATTCAGTGACCTTGTCATAGCTATTTCCCAATCAGGTGAGACGGCAGATACTCTTGAGGGGATTCGTAAGGCGAAAAGACTTGGAACCAGAATCATATCTCTTACAAATGTTGTTGGGTCCACAATTTCGAGAGAGAGCGACGCAGTGATTTATATAAATGCCGGTCCGGAGATAGGTGTGGCAGCCACCAAAACTTACGTCGCACAGGTTGCAGTCCTGCTTCTTCTGGGAGCCTGCATCTCCAGCATCATAGGTCAAAGCAGTTCAGATATCGCAAAGATTGTTAATGAGCTGGAAGGGATGCCCACGGTTTTTGAGAATACACTCCCAGCCGCTAACGAACAGTGTAAAAGACTGGCAGCGGAATACTCCGATTTCAAACATTTCATGTACATGGGCAGAGGGTATAGCTATGCAACTGCCCTTGAAGGCGCCTTGAAGCTCAAAGAGATCAGTTATATTCACGCAAGCGGTTATCAGGCCGGAGAGCTCAAGCATGGCCCTATAGCTTTACTGGATAAGGACTTTCCGGTCTTTGCAATAGTTCCTGAGGATGAATTGAAGTCGAAGATGATTTCCAACATAATGGAGACCAGAGCAAGAGATGCAAAGGTTCTGGCTATCTGTTCAGAGAACGATAAAGAAGTCTCAAAGACCGTGAACAGTCGTATCGAGGTTCCTCGTGTTCTCGATCCCCTATATCCGCTGGTGATGTCACCTTATCTGCAGCTCTTCGCATACTACATCGCGGTTAAGAGAGGGCTAGATCCAGACAAACCGAGAAACCTGGCTAAGAGCGTCACTGTTGAATAGAGAGAATCAAGATCGATTTTGGCGCGGTTCTGGAAGTGATTTTGCATGGATCGTTTTCTGAAGGGTTTTTTCGGAGTACGGTGAACCGTCAACGGATGACCATGATATGAATAGGAGAATCAATTTGGATAACGTAGTTAAGGAGATCGCAGACATTTTGGATGAAAAGCATGGAGAAGACATCGTAATACTGGACGTCTCCAAGGTGTCAAATCTATCTGATTACTTTGTCGTAGCAACCGCCAATTCTGACCCCCATATGGGTGCTCTTCGAGAGGCGATACTCGAGTACATCGAAAAGGAAACCGTCGAGATCATCTACTATGACAAAGGAAAAGGCTATGATTGGCTGGTAATAGATGGCGGTTACTTCATCGTCCACATATTCAGTAAGAAGGGAAGAGAGTTCTATTCTCTCGAAGACCTTTGGTTGAATGCAAAGCGTTACACATATAGAGATCTCGTCGCTGACGAGGACAACACACGGCAGTAATCGCAGTCGATCCCGGTGCCCCTTCTGTAGGGGTCGATCGGCGCAAAGCCGGAGGAAAACCAAAACGGAGGTGTATTTGTGTCGGTAGTATCTATGAAACAGCTTCTCGAAGCCGGAGTTCACTTCGGTCACAGAACGAGAAGATGGAACCCCAAGATGAAGCCGTATATTTATGGTGAGAGAAAAGGCATCTACATCGTAGACCTTCAGAAGACACTTAAGCTCATTGAAGAGGCCTATGAGTATGTGAGAAATTCTGCTCAGGAAGGTGCAACGTTCCTTTTTGTTGGCACAAAGAGACAGGCTCAGCAAATCGTACAGGAAGAAGCGAAGAGATGTGACTCCTTTTACGTCAACAGCCGCTGGCTCGGTGGCCTTTTGACGAATTTCGCTACGATCAAGAAGAGAATCGAGGCTCTCAAGAACTTCGAAGAAATGGAAGAGTCGGGAAAGCTCGCCGCTCTACCCAAGAAAGAGCAGAGCATGATCAACAAAAGGCTCGATAAGCTTAGAAAGAACCTGAGCGGTGTCAAAGAAATGCAGAAGCTTCCCGATGTTATCTTCATTGTTGACCCCAAACAAGAAGAGATCGCCGTTGCAGAAGCCAACAAACTCGGCATAAAGGTTATCGGTATAGCAGACACCAACTGTGATCCAGATGTAATAGACTTCATAATCCCCGGAAACGACGACGCCATAAGGGCAATTCAGTTGATCGTTCATACCATGGCCGATGCTATTCTTGAGGGCAGAGAGGGTCTAAACGCCGCTGCTCTCGAAACTAAGAAAGAATCGACTGCCGAAAAAACTGTCGAAGTCTCTTCAGATGAAGAAAAACCCTCCGAAGAATTAGTCGATGACTCAGATGATTCAGAGGACGAAGAATAATAGAAGCAATTTACGCCTTTAGTAAGTCGGGGAGCCTTTCGGCTCCCCGTTTTTTTAACTAATCAAGGTTCTGTCTCTTTTTTTGTGTAAACCCCTTTTTTGTAATGGATTTAAGAATCAGCTTATGTACTTAGCTAATCTTTCATACTTTATCACAAGTTGAGAAAGGATCTTTGACCATTCAAGGGTTCTTACTGTCCATTTCTTTGTTATATTTATTATTGCTAGATAAGCCATCTTTAAGAGAGAAGTATCCGTAGGAAAGACTCCCTTATTGTTCGTTACCTTCCTCAGTTGTCTATTAACTGATTCAATGGGATTAGTTGTATAAACCAATCTTCTCAGTTCCTCTGGATATTGAAAGAAGGTTGAAAGAGATTCCCAGTTTTCCTTCCAGCTTTTTATTGACAAGTGGTATTTGTCTCCCCACTTCTCTTCTAGTGCAAGCAATGCATTCCATCCTGCCTCTCTTGTCGGTGCCTGATAAACTGTCTTTAGATCGCGTGCGAGAGGTCTACGATCCCTCCAGGTTACATATCTCATGGTGTTTCTTATCTGGTGAACTATGCACTTCTGAACCTCTGAGAATGGATATACAGCCTCTATGGCTTCTTCCATTCCGCTTAATGCATCTATTGAGAAGATTGCCACGTCTTCAACCCCGCGATTCTTTAATTCGTTGAGAATGCTTAGCCAGTAGCTTGCTCCTTCTGTTTCACTTATCCACATACCCAGAATGTCTTTGTGGCCATTTAGGGATACTCCTAAGGCTATATAGAGTGCTTTCTTCCTTACCTGGTTACTCTCAACTACCTTGAAGAACACGGCATCCATGTAGACTATCGCATACGCAGATTCTAATGGCCTGTTTCTCCATTCGGAGACCAGTGGCAGTATCTTGTCCGTTATCCTGCTTATGCTCTCTGCAGACAATCTAGAACCGTAGATATCCTCTATGTGACTCTGAATATCTCTTACTGTCATTCCCCTCGCATACATGGAGATTATCTGATCCTCTATCCCTGAAATGTCCCTCTGATGTTTCTTCACAACAATAGGCTCAAATTCACCTTTTCTGTCCCTTGGTATCTCAAGTTCTATTTCTCCGTAATCGCTCCTAACTGTCTTCTTGCTATGTCCATTCCTTGAATTGTCAGTCTCTTTGCTCTTGTAGTCATGCTTCGAATATCCAAGCTCTTCCTCTAGTTCTCCTTCAAGCATTTCTTTAATAATGTCACCAAACAACTCCTTCATTACCTCTTGAACATCTCCGACATTTTCAAATCCATTCTTCTCGATTAACGAC